>NZ_JASKLM010000008.1:0-45121 GCF_030153625.1 Pyrococcus sp.
TTTGCTGTCTGGAGTAAAGATAAAAGGGACAACAACTATTCAGGTTGCGAGAGATAGCGGCGTGAGAAAGACTGTTATCAACTGGGTCAAAGGTGAAACTGGCATACAGCTTGATCCCTCAAAAGAACTTCAATTGGTGACTTCAATAGACACAATGAGAGTGCTTTTTGCTCAAATTTCACCTGACATGTTAGAATATCCAAAGGCCCTCCAGGGAGAATACCACATAGTCTTCGAAATTAAGACTCCCGGGAATACCTCTGTGGATCTCTCAAATGCAAAATTAATTCTACCGGGAAGAACATACGGATATCTTGGAACAGATGATAAAGGTAGAGACCTTTTCGCAGGAATAGTATGGGGTTCTAGAGTGTCTCTAACCATTGGTGTTGCAACAGCAGTGCTTACAGTTCTGGTTGGTATATTCTACGGTGTAGCTGCAGCATACTTTGGAGGATGGACCGATGAAATCATGATGAGATTCCAGGAGTTCATGGCGTCAATACCAACACTACCAATCCTAATCCTCCTGGGTACTTACTTTGGAGGACACATTCAGCTCTGGCAAATTGTATTACTGCTGACGGTTTTTGGATGGGTTGGAGTTGCGAGAGTTGCGAGAAGTATGGCCTACCAGATTAAGGAGCAAACCTATGTTGAGGCTGCAATAGCTTTAGGTGCTGGAAGTGGAAGAATAATCTTCAAGCACATGATGCCACAGCTCTTGCCATACGCATTTGCTCAGATGGCACTTAGCGTTCCAGGTGCAGTTCTAGCTGAAGCTTCACTTAGCTTCCTAGGTCTTGGTGATCCAACCCAGGTGACATGGGGACAGATACTTCACGATGCCCAGAACGCGAATGCAGCGGTCAACGGTTACTGGTGGTGGGTCATTCCACCAGGACTTGCAATAGCACTAGTTGCATTCACATTCGTACTGTTAGGTACTGCATTGGATAGGATATTGAACCCAAGACTCAGGAGATTGTGAGGTGGTTTACATGGCTAAGAAGATACTTGAGGTTAAGAATCTTAAGATGTATTACTTCACTTCGAGAGGTCCAGTTAAGGCAGTTGACGATGTCACCTTTGACTTAGAAAAGGGAGAAGTCCTTGGCCTAGCTGGAGAGAGCGGATGTGGAAAGTCATCTATTGGATTTACACTAATGGGAATGCCTCAACCCCCAGGAAGAATAGTGGGGGGAAGCATAAAGATTGATGGCAGGGAAATAGTTGGTTTGCCAGAAGATGTCTTGAGAAAGGAAATAAGGTGGCAGAAGATTTCAATGATATTCCAGGGTGCAATGAACGCCCTTAACCCAGTATATACCGTTGGTTACCAAATGATTGAACCTCTAATATACCACAAGGGAATGGAGAGGGAGGAAGCTCTTGACAGGGCAATGAAGTACCTTGAAATGGTTGGTCTCGACCCAGAGGTAGTTTACAGGTATCCACACGAACTTTCAGGTGGAATGAAGCAGAGAGTAGTCATAGCAATGGCCCTCCTCCTAGAACCAGATATAGTAATTGCCGACGAGCCTACAACAGCCTTAGACGTAGTAGTCCAAGCTCAGATCATAAACCTGATGAAGAGGCTAAAGAAGAAGCTGGGACTTTCAATGATATTCATTACCCACGATTTGAGCATTCTTGCAGAGATTAGCGATAGGGTGGCGATAATGTACGCTGGAAAGATAGTGGAGATTGGGCCGAGCGAGAAGATCTACTATGAGCCAGCACACCCATACACTCAAAAACTCCTGGCCGCAATTCCAAGGTTACATGAGGACGTGGAAAAGCTTGAATTTATCCCAGGGAGCCCACCAAACTTGATTAACCCACCCAGCGGCTGTAGGTTCCACCCGAGATGTCCATACGTCATGGATAGGTGTAAGCAGGAAGAGCCTAAGCTAATTGAGGTGGACAAAGACCACTATGCAGCATGCTGGTTGTTGTGAGGTGGTAGAAATGGCCGAGCCAATCCTAAAGGTTGAAAACCTCAAGAAGTACTTCCCCGTAAGAAGAGGGCTCCTAGGAGCACTTAGAGGGGAGCCTCAAAGGTTCGTAAGAGCTGTTGATGGAGTGAGCTTTGAAGTTTACAAGCAGCAGGTTTTCGCTTTAGTTGGAGAGAGTGGGTGTGGAAAAACAACAACAGGAAAGTTGGTGATGAAGCTTCTAGAGCCAACTGATGGTAAGATTTATCTTGAGGGGCAGGATGTTACCGAACTTAGGACAAAGGAGGAGATCAAGGCTTACAGAAGAAGAGTTCAGATGATATTCCAGGATCCATTCAGCTCTATGAATCCTAGGTTTAGGATATATGATATTCTTGAGGAGCCCCTCTTGATCCACGGAATTGGTGAGACTAGGGCTGAGAGGGAAGAGCTAATTTACAAGGCTCTAGAGATGGTTAAGATAACTCCACCTGAAGACTATGTAAATAGATTCCCACACATGCTCTCTGGTGGCCAGAGGCAGAGAGTTGCAATTGCTAGGGCATTAATCCTTAATCCCACATTCGTAGTTGCAGATGAGCCAGTCTCAATGCTTGACGTTTCGATCAGAGCTGAGATTCTAGAATTAATGAAGGAGCTTAAGGAGAAAATGGGTGTTACATACCTCTACATTACCCACGACCTCTCTACAGCAAGATACTTTGCTGACTGGATTGCAGTGATGTACCTGGGAAGAATAGTTGAGATGGGACCGGCTAAGGAAGTAATTGACAATCCACTTCATCCATACACAAGAGCATTACTGGCGGCTGTTCCAGAACCAATTCCAGAGAGAAAAGATGTAATTAAAGAAATCCCAATTAAAGGTGAGGTACCAAGCGCTGTAAATGTTCCACCAGGCTGTAGGTTCCACCCGAGATGTGTGTACTTCAAGGAAGGACTGTGTGACAAGAAGGAGCCTCAGTTAGTTGAGTATTCCCACAACCACTGGGTTGAGTGCCACTTGGCAGGAAAAATCTGAAGGGGCAAAAAATGGGGCTAAAGAAAGGTATAACTTATCCCCCTCTCTTTGTTGGTCTTTTACTTCTTTTGACTTCCCTTATTTTGGCGTATTTTTCAATGTATTCTACATTTACTAAGGAGAAATTTGAAGGAACACTTGAACCGGGGGAATCTTTACTTGGTCAGGCATCTTCAATAGTTCAGATAGTAGATGGAAACCTTACCCTCTTTTCAGAAGATGCGAAAGTAACCGTATCTTGGGGGCGTAAATACGAGTCGCTTGAGCTGAAAAACAATAGTGTTACGTTAACAAATATCACTGATTTCCCCAGGGTTATTACTGATTCCCAGGTTACTTATACACTTGAAATATCTGGTTACTCCTATCCTTACTCTTGGATATCTCTTATTGCCTTTGTCACAATGATAACTGGAAGCATGCTTTCACTCTTAGGCTTTGCAAGTTATCTCCAGGGTGAGATAGAAAAAGTCAAAAAGGAGAAAAAGAAAGACACCACTGGTGGTGACGATGTATAAGGAACCTTTTGGAGTGAAGGTAGACTTTGAGACTGGAATAATTGAGGGGGCAAAGAAATCTGTAAGAAGGCTAAGCGACATGGAGGGGTACTTTGTTGATGAAAGGGCATGGAAAGAGCTTGTGGAGAAGGAGGATCCTGTAGTTTATGAGGTTTATGCAGTGGAGCAGGAAGAGAAAGAGGGAGACTTAAACTTTGCAACTACAGTTTTATACCCAGGAAAAGTAGGGAAGGAATTCTTCTTTACCAAGGGTCATTTCCACGCAAAGCTGGACAGGGCTGAGGTTTATGTGGCCTTAAAAGGCAAGGGGGGAATGCTTCTTCAAACTCCCGAGGGAGATGCTAAGTGGATATCAATGGAACCTGGAACAGTAGTTTATGTTCCCCCCTATTGGGCTCATAGGACGGTAAATATTGGTGATGAACCATTCATATTCTTGGCAATTTATCCAGCTGATGCCGGACATGACTATGGAACGATAGCTGAGAAGGGGTTCAGCAAGATTGTCATCGAGGAGAATGGAGAAGTTAAGGTTGTTGATAATCCCAGGTGGAAAAAGTAGTTAACATAAAAATGTTAAAATAATGTTTTTAAACCTCTGCTTTTTTACATTTTCTTGGTAATGAAAGATGAGATGGAGGGTTAGGGTTCTTGTTAGATTGAAGGAAGGACTCAACGATCCAGAGGGAAGAGTCATCGGAAATGCCCTCAGGAATCTCGGCTACAGGGTTGAGGAGTTAAGAGTACCGAAGTGCTTCGAGTTCATTCTTGAGAGTGACAATCCAGAAAAAGACGTTGAGGAGATGTGTAGGAGGTTGTTAGCCAACCCTTTAATTCACACTTGGGAATACACCATTGAAGAATGGTGAGAATTATGGTAAAATTTGCCGTAGTGGTGTTTCCTGGGACTAATTGCGATTTTGAAACTGTCGAGGCAATAAAAAGAGCTGGTGGGAAAGCTGAGAGAGTTTGGTATAAAGATAGCATAAAAGATTATGATGGAGTTGTTATTCCGGGAGGATTTAGTTACGCTGATTATTTGAGAGCTGGAGCAATAGCTGCTAGGCAAAGGATAATGGAGGAAATAAGAGAGCTCGCCGAAGAAGGGAGACCTATACTCGGAATATGCAATGGTTTTCAGATTCTAACTGAGGCAGGCCTTCTTCCTGGGGCTCTTAGACCAAATAAAATACCAAGGTTTTTATGCAAGTGGGTCCACTTGAAAGTTGTTGATGTTAGGACTCCTTTTACGTACCTTTACGAGGAAGGAGAAGTAGTGAGGATGCCAATAGCACATGCAGAGGGCAATTACTACATCGATGATCCCTCAAAAGTTAGGATAGTGTTTCAGTACAGTGATGAGAAGGGAAGTATTACAGAGGAAGCTAATCCCAACGGTTCTGTGTTGAATATAGCCGGAGTTGCAAATATGGAGGGAAATATTCTTGGAATGATGCCACATC
The DNA here is from genome assembly GCF_030153625.1 of Pyrococcus sp. Taxonomy (NCBI): domain Archaea; kingdom Methanobacteriati; phylum Methanobacteriota; class Thermococci; order Thermococcales; family Thermococcaceae; genus Pyrococcus; species Pyrococcus sp. The sequence goes on from NZ_JASKLM010000008.1 coordinate 4,961, forward strand.
CAGAAAGAGCTAGTCACTACTTCCTGGGAAGTGAAGATGGGTTAAAAGTGTTTAAGGGCATGGTTGAGTGGGTTAGGAGTTGATATTTTTCTCGCCCTGAAGGAGGCTTTTAGATTTTAACATTTTTAAGTCAAAACAAATCTTAAAAATTTAAAATTTTTACATTTTTCTGACAATAAGGAGGTGTCAAGATGTTTCCCCATGAGGAAAAGTTAATTCGTGAGAAGCTTGGAAGAGAGCCTAACGATCTCGAAAAAGCCATGCTCGAGGTCATGTGGAGTGAGCATGTCTCCTATAAGTCGAGCAGAAAATGGTTGAAGCTGTTACCCACAAAAAATGAGCACGTCATTTTGGGCCCGGGAGAAGATGCTGGAATAATTAAATTTGACGATAAAACTTGGATCGTAATTGGAATAGAGAGTCACAATCACCCTTCCGCAGTTGAACCTTACGGTGGTGCTGCTACTGGGGTTGGTGGAATAGTTAGGGATATTTTATGTATGGGGGCCAGGCCAATAGCTCTTCTTGACCCGATAAGGTTTGGCCCCTTGGAGAAGGAGAAGAACAGATATCTCTTTGAATACGTGGTTAAGGGAATAGCTGATTATGGAAATAGAATAGGTGTCCCCACTGTGGGGGGAGAAACTGAATTTGATGAAAGCTTAGATAACTACACTTTAGTTAACGTTGCTTGTATTGGAATAATGAGACCCGAGCATCTCGTTCATAGCTATGTAACTGAGCCTGGTTTAAAGCTGGTTATAGTTGGGAATAGGACTGGTAGAGATGGTATTCACGGGGTCACATTTGCTAGCGAAGAGTTGGGTGAAAATGCTGAAGAGGAGGATAGGTCAGCCGTTCAGATTCCAGATCCATTCACTGAGAAACTCTTAATTGAAGCAACGCTTGAAGCCGTTTACACTGGAAAGGTCAAAGCTCTTAAGGACTTAGGTGGGGGAGGATTGACCTGTGCCGCTTCAGAAATGGTTGGCAAGAGAGGCTTTGGTGCAATAATATATGCTGACAAAGTGCCCCTTAGAGAACCCGGGATGACTCCTCTTGAGGTAATGATTTCTGAAAGCCAGGAGAGAATGCTCTTCGCCATTAAACCTGAGGACGTTGAAGAGTTGGGGAAGATATTTGAGAAGTATGAGCTAGAATGGAGTGTTGTCGGGGAGGTTATAGAGGAGCCTAAGTTTATAGTTTATTGGAAGGGGAGAAAAGTTGCAGAGCTCCCAATAGAGCTTCTAACAAATGTACCGACTATTGAATGGCCGATGAAAGAATATAGAATCGAAGAAGACGTTGAAACTCCTCAAATCTCCCTAGAAGAAGCCTTCGAAAAAGTTTGGAGAAGTCCCAATGTAGTATCAAAGAGATGGGTTTGGGAGCAGTATGATCATGAAGTTCAAGGTAGAACTGTTATAAAGCCGGGGTTTGACTCGGCAGTTTTGAAGATAAACGAAGAGTACGGTCTAGCAATTACAGCTGATGGAAATCCGACTCACTGCTATCTAAATCCCTATCACGGTGCAATGGGAGTTGTAGTTGAGGTAGTTAGGAATCTTGTTAGTGTAGGTGCAAAACCTTTAGCCCTTGTAGACAATCTAAATTTCGCTTCTCCAGAGAGACCTGAAGTTTATTGGAGCTTCGTCGAGACGATAAAAGGTCTAGCAGACGCAGCTAAAGCTTTTGGATTGGCATATGTTAGTGGGAATGTCAGCTTTTACAACGAGGTCGTAAATAAACCTGTAAAGCCAACCCCTGTAGTTGCGGGTGTTGGAAAGGTAAAGCTTGAAAAGATTCCGAGGGGGCCTAGAGAGGGAGATTTGATTGGTTTAATAGGGGAGACCAGAAAGGAATTAGGAGGCTCAGAGCTATACAGAGTTTTGGGGGTATCTAAAGGAATTGCTCCTAGGGTGGACTTGGAGGTTGAGAAGAGAAATGCAGAAAGTGTTCTTAAATTGATTGAAGAGGGTTTAGTGAGCTTTGTTCATGATGTTTCACGTGGTGGGGTAGCAGTTGCTTTGGCAGAGCTTTCTACATGGTTTAATGTAGGAATAAAATCCGAGATAACAACATCTCTCCTTCCACTGGACTTTGCCTTCAGCGAGAGCCATGGAAGGTATATAGTGACTTTTCCAGAAGAGAACCTTGAGGCTGTGAAGAAAATAGCTCCAATAACCCTCCTGGGAAGAATTGGAGGAGAGAAGTTTGAATTGAAGATAAATGGTGAAAAAGTTAGTAAGACAGTAAAGTGGCTGTCCGATGTGCACTGGAATGAGCTGTATAGGATTATGGATTGAGTCTCTCGTGCCATCTAAGAATCAAGAACAGAAAAATGAAGAATATTACAATGTAGTAGCTCAGTTCATAGGGGAGATATCCGAGGATTCCCAGGGTGTAGACTATCGTAAGGATTAGCACAATAACTAGGAGCAATCTGTACAGCTTTTTCTTTTCCATATTTCACATCTCCAAGATCTTCTTTAGTGCTATTGGTATCTTCTCTGCTACATCGGATGCTACAAAACTCTCCCCCTTCTCCTGGGCAACTAAGTCTCCAGCGAAACCTACGAGGAATGCTCCTGCAGCTGCACTCCTTAATAAAGAGTTCTTCAAGGCTAAGAATGCTCCGACAGTTCCCGCTAATACATCTCCTGTGCCTCCTGTTGTCATTCCCCTGTTCCCTGTTTTGTTATAGAGCCACACTTCTCCATCGCTGATTATGTCATACTTTCCCTTCAGAAGAACTACTCCCCCAATTTCTCTTGCTTTTTCAATTACAATCTTGGCCTTCTCTCTGAGCCCTCCTTCTGGTTTAACCCCAAAGAGTGTCTTAAATTCCCCTGCATGCGGAGTCAAGACAAATTCCTTTCCTTTCAGAATATCCAAGTTTTCACTTACTATCTTTAGTCCATCTGCATCTATTACCAATGGTTTTGAGACTCTCTTAACAAATTCTTTTACAAAGTCCTTTGTTTCCTCCTTAATCCCTAATCCTGGGCCAAGGACAACTGCATCTACTCTTTCTGAAAGCTCGAGAGCTTTATCTATGCTCTCCAAACTCAAGTTTTCTCCTTTCACTTCCCTAACAATTAAGTTGGGATCGCTTATCTTTTTGGCAACTCTTTCGGGGGTTAGGAGATATACTAAGTCAACGAGATAACTTGCTGATTTTGCAGCTAAGTAGGGAGCGCCGTAGTAGTTCTCGCTTCCCCCTATTATGAGGAGCTTTCCATTTTGTCCCTTATGCTCTCCCCTTCTCTGAAATGCGAATTTTACGTGAGCTGGTCCAGCCAAGTGGTAGAGTTCTCTTGGATATCCGATCTTCACCACTATCCTTTCAAAGCCTGAGTATTCTTCTTTATCCCATTGGAAAGTTACGGCAAAGTCAGCTTTTACCCTTAAATTGCTTGGATACCCTGAGGGTAGGTCTATACTAACTATCTTTGCTTTTCCAGCATACTCGTTGATTTTTTCTATGGCTGACTTTATGGGTTCCTTCGGCTCGCCCCTAGTTCCAGCCCCCAGGAGGGCATCAATTATCACGTCAAATTCTTCAAGATTTAGCTCCTTTATTTGGCTGGAGTCTTTTAGAATCTCGATTTTTATAAAATCAAGATTCTTTAGTATGTTCCAATTTAGTTTTGCCTCTTCGCTTCTGATTTTACTTTCATCACCTATTAGGAATACTGTAACATCGTTCTCAAAGCTCAAATGCCTTGCAGCAACAAACCCATCTCCCCCGTTGTTTCCAGTTCCACAGAAAACAGCTATCCTTAAGTTCTTTCCAAACTTTTCCTCTATTGTTTTTGCTACACCAGCCCCAGCGTTTTCCATGAGCTGATAGGGAGTAATTCCGAGCCACTTAGCATTTATATCCCAAATGTAAACATCCTCTATCTTCATATCACACACCAAAAATAAAATAGAAGTTAGGGTTTAGAAGTCTTAGCCCAACAGTTCTAACGCATACTTAAGTATTCCTCCATGCCTTATGTATTCCACCTCTATTGGTGTCTCCACTCTAGCAATTGTCTCAAACTCTATAACTTCTCCATTCGGCTTCCTCGCTATAACCTTGATTGTTTTTCCTGGGTACAAGTCTTTCAGCCCAATTATATCGTATACCTCCTCCCCAGTTAGCCTCTTCCTAACCTCTGGATCTTTGAATTGAAGTGGCACAATTCCCATTCCAACTAAATTGCTTCTGTGTATTCTTTCGAAACTCTCTGCAATTACGGCCTTAACGCCTAAAAGAGCTGGTCCTTTGGCGGCCCAATCTCGACTGCTTCCCACCCCATACTGCTTTCCAGCTATTATTATGAGGGGGATGCCTCTCTCTTTATATCTCATGGCAGCTTCATATACACTCATTTCTTCTCCTGTGGGCCAATAGATCATCTTAAATCTGGCAAATGTGCCCCTCATCATGACTTCATGGTTTCCTCTTCTGGCTCCATATGTGTGAAGCTCTTCTGGTTTCACCCCTAGGGAGAGGAGATACCTGCCAGCAGGACTCTCTGGGTCTATTTTTCCTGCAGGACTTATGTCATCTGTGCTAATTCTATCTCCCAGGACTATTAAGGCTCTTGCTCCTTTAATATCATCAGTTATGGGGGTTAAATCAAAGAAGGGTGGTTTTCTAACATATGTGGATTTTTCATCCCACTTAAACAGTGGGCTCTCTTCGGTCTCTATGTCTTTCCATATAGAGTCCTCGAATAAGCTTGAATAGGCCTCTTTGTAGAGTTCTTCTCCTATAACTTCTTCAAGCTTTTTGACTTCTTCTTTGGTTGGGAGAATGTCCGTAAGATATACAGGCTTGCCATTGGGGTCATAGGCTAAGGGCTCGCTTGGATCAATTGTTATTTTACCCGCTATGGCAAATACAACGACCAAAGGTGGGCTAGCGAGATAGGTGTAGTCGATTTTTGAGTTTACTCTCCTCCTAAAGTTTCTGTTCCCACTGATTACCGCAGCTACTTTTATTCCTTTATCTATAACTTCCTCTACTTCCCTTTTTAGTGGACCACTGTTCCCTATACAGCTTGCACATGCATATCCATTGACATGAAATCCGAGGGCTTCGAGGTAGCTTAGCAACCCAAGCTTTTCCAAGTACTTAACAACTACTCTACTTCCTGGGGTAAATGTGGTCTTAACCCATGGTTTGGTTCTCAGCCCGAGTTCAACGGCTTTTTTGGCAACTAATGCCGCAGCTAAGATGTTATAGGGGTTTGAGGTGTTTGTACAACTTGCAATTGCAGCCAACCCAATTATTCCGTCTTCAATCTCTACTTCTCCACCATTTATTCTAATTTTTGTTTTTTTCTCAACTTTAAATGAGTTTTTAAGATCTTTGAGTCTTATCCTGTCTTCTGGATGAAATGGGCCTGCCACAGAAGGCTCGACCTTTGAGAGGTCAATCTTAACAGTTTTGTCAAATTCGGGAGTTTCTTCTCTATAGAGCATGTTGAGTTTTGCATACTTCTCAACAAGCTTTGCTTTGCTCTCCCCTCTAGTCAATCTTATGAATTTTATTGTTTCTTCGTCAATTGGGAAGTATCCCACTGTGGCTCCATTTTCTGGTGTCATATTAGCTATAACAGTTCTGTCGAATGCTGATAATGCCTCGACATTTCCAGTATACTCAAGGAATTTCCCAACCACTCCCACTTTTCTAAGCTTTTCAGTTATCGTGAGAACGATATCCGTAGGTGTTATCTCAGGACTTGGTTCTCCTTCAAGAACGACTCCAACGACCTCTGGGACTTTCATAAAATACGGTAACCCTAAGAGAGCGGCCTCGGCCTCTATCCCTCCAACACCCCATCCCAGAACTCCAATTCCATTAACCATTGGTGTGTGACTGTCCGTTCCTAGGACTGTGTCTGGATATGCAATTCCCTCTTCTAAAAACACTATTCTAGCGAGGTGTTCAACATTTATCTGGTGGATAATTCCCTTTCCAGGAGGGATGATCTTTAGATTTTCAAAAGCTTTAGATGCCCACTTTAGAAGGGAATATCTCTCCCTATTTGCTTTTAGTTCCTCCTTCATGTTTTCATAGAGGGAGTACTTGGTTCCGTGATAGAGGACTATTAGGGAGTGATCCACAACAAGTTCTACAGGAATTTTTGGGTTTACTCTACTTGGATCTTTCCCCTTTTCTTTGATGTAATCTCTCATTGCGGCCAGATCAACTATTGCTGGCACTCCTGTATAGTCCTGCATTATTATGCGGGCGGGGTAGAAGGGAATATCCCCCTTTCTCTCAAAGATGTTTTCTATATGTTCATAACTTACCACTCCATTGTTGAGATGTCTGAGAATATTTTCAGCAAGAATTCTGAGAGAATAGGGAAGGGAATGAACATCAAACCCTTCCTTTTCCAACTTATTTAAGCTGTAAAATTTTATTCCATCCTTCTCTTCTAAATACATCTACTTATTCCCCCTCAATTTCTTTTATGACTTCCTGAATGAATTCTTCCGTTGAAAGAGCTTTTTCTCCTCTCGCTAGGTCGGGAGTTACTTTACCCTTCTCTATCGTTTTCCTTAGAGAAGCTCTAATTAACTCAGCCGCTTCTACCCAGCCGAGATATTCGAGAAGAAGTGCTGCACTTAAAATGGCCGCTGAGGGGTTTGCTATTCCTTTTCCAGCGATGTCTGGGGCCGTGCCGTGGACTGGTTCTGCTATTGCTATGTAATCTCCAACATTTATCCCAGCTGCCATTCCAACTCCTCCAACTAAGGCCGCAGCAGCATCACTGAGGTAATCTCCGTTTAAGTTTGGAGTCACTATAATGTCATACTCCCAGGGTCTGAGAATTATCTGTTGGAGCATATTATCTGCTATCTTGTCATCAACTAGAATTTTGCCTTCTTCTGGTTTGCCTATGCTTACGTATTCGGAAAACTCCTTTTCAGCAACTTCAAATGCCCAGTTTCTGAATGCTCCTTCTGTAAACTTCATTACATTTCCTTTATGCATTATTGTAACTCTCTTTCTTCCCTTTTCTATGGCCCATTTTATTGCTTTTCTCACTATTCTTTGAGTTGCAAACTTGGAAATTGGTTTTAGTGTAATTCCAGAGTCCTCTCTTATCTCTATTCCAAATTCATTTTTTAGGAACTCCCTGAGTTTTTGAGCCTCTCTACTATAAGCCTCCCATTCTATTCCAGCATAAACATCTTCCGTGTTCTCCCTAAATATTATTAAGTCCACTTTGTCGGCATATGGATAGACAGTTGGGACTCCATAGTATTTGATTGGTCTTATGTTTGCATAAAGATCGAACATCTTCCTTAATGCCACGTTTATACTCCTATGTCCCGTCCCTATTGGTGTCTCCATGGGTCCTTTGAGTGCGACCTTTACCTCCGCGATCCCTTTTACCGTTTCTTCAGGAAGAAGTTTTCTAACTTTCTGGAGGGCTTCTTTTCCAGCAAGTAACTTCCACCAAACAATTCTTCTCTTTCCTTTGTATGCAGTTTCGACGGCCTTGTCAACTACTTTAATCGCTGCTGGGATAACTTCTCTCCCAATTCCATCACCTTCTATATAGGCAACTATGGGCTCATTAGGGATCTTTAGAGAGCCGTTGACAACTTCAATAACTTTTCCTTCTTGTGGAAGTCTAATGCTCATTTTATCTACCTCCTTAATTCTATGGGTAGGTACTTCTTTCCTATTTCTCCTACATACTGCAACCTGGGTCTAATAATTCTATTGTGAGAAACATACTCAGCTAAATGAGCAGTCCATCCCGCAATTCTACCCATTGCAAATATTGTTGTGTAAAGCTCTATTGGAATCTTCATTCCATAGAAAACTAATCCTGACCAGTAGTCAACATTTATACTAATTCCTTTTTTGCTTAGGTATTCTTCTACTAACCTCTCTAATCTTTCAGCTATCTCGAAGAGCTTTTTATCTCCTAATTTGGAGGCATATTTTTTAAATATTCTAGCCCTTGGATCATAGGTTTTATACACCCTATGACCAGCACCCATTATTTTTCTCTTCTGCTGAAGAGCCTTAAAGAACCATTCTTCTACTTTCTCGGGAGATCCTATTTCCATAAACTGTTTTATGGCCTCCTCTACTGCACCTCCATGGATTGGGCCCTTTAAAGCTCCTATTCCCGCGAGGATGGCTGAATAGTAGTCGCTAAGAGTAGAGCCAACGGTCATTACTGCTAAAGTCGATGCGTTAATTTCATGTTCAGCATATAGAATTAGGGCCACATCCATGGCTTTCTCCCATTCTTTGGGGGGTTCTTCACCGTGGAGCATGTATAGGAAATTTGCTGCATGACTAAGTTTTTCTTTTGGAGGAACATATTCGAGACCATTCTTAATTCTATACCAATTAGCTACTATTGTTGGTATCTTTGCAGTTACACTAATTCCTATCCTGTAAACTTCTTCAGGGGTTACTGGAATGTCTCCACTATCGTCAATGTTTCCTAGATATGAGATTATGGTTCTTAAAGCGCCCATTGGGTGAGTATTTTTAGGTAGTGCTTCCATTATTTCTATAACTTCTTTTGGAAGGCCTCTACTTTTTGCTAGCTCTTTTTTGAAATTCTCTAGTTCACTTAGGGATGGTAATTTTCCCCACCAGAGGAGATACACCACTTCCTCAAACGTGCTTAACTCTGCTAGCTCTTCTACACTGTATCCTCTGTAGTATAGCTTTCCCTCTTTTCCATCGATATAGCATATATTTGTTTGATCTATGTAGACATCTTCTAGACCTTTAGCAAGGTATTTTTCCGTATTCATCACCTCTGAAAATGTTTCGTAGAGATATTATTTATAATGATATTGCAAAAATATCGGGACAATGTTCAACATTTGTGGACATATGTAAAACAAAATTTTGAATATGTGATAACTATTATGAGAAAACGATGAACAAATTTATTATTCGTTTTGATCTAAGTATATAGAAAATTTTTTGAAATTATGATGATTTTTTCTAAAAATTTTCGATATAGATGAACATATATTTGCTCAATGTATATGTATGAATAAAAGTGTAATTTTCCTAAAATATTTCAACATTATATAGAAAAACATAAAAGCACGTATGTATGCATTAGTGAGTTGGGACAAGGTAAGGGGGAGGGGATTTCTAGATGCTCAAATATAGAGATGAAAAGGACATCTCCGCCTGTGGAATATTTGGAATTATGGATAGGAAAGGGAGAAGGTTTAATGGCAAGTTGGTTATAGAGGCCATGTCTCAGATGAAAGTTAGGGGAAATGGGTTGGGAGCTGGTTTTGCTGTTTATGGATTGTATAAAAAGTTCAAGGAGTATTATGCTTTTCATGTAATGATTTATGACAAAGATGGGAGAGAGAAATTGGAAAAATTTCTCTCTACGAACTTTGATATTGTATACGTTGATGAAATTCCTGTAAATGATAAGGCAAAAGTAATTGATCCTCCTAAATTTATGAGATATTTTGTAGCTCCTAGAAAGAAGGGAACTGAAAAAGTCCTCAACGATGATGATTTTGTTGTCAAAAAGGTTATGTACATAAACAGGGCGATTCCTGGGGTTTATGTAATATCATCAGGGAAAAACATGGGAGTTTTTAAGGGAGTTGGATTTCCCGAAGATATAGCCGATTATTTCATGATCGAAGAATATAAGGGATATATTTGGACAGCTCATACTCGTTTTCCCACTAATACTCCCGGATGGTGGGGTGGGGCTCACCCATTTAGCATATTGGATTGGAGTGTAGTTCACAATGGAGAAATTAGCTCTTATGGAACTAACAAGAGATATTTAGAAATGTATGGTTATTACAGCACTTTGCAAACTGATACGGAGGTCATAACTTATATCTTTGATCTCCTAGTTAGGAGGCAAGGCCTTCCTATTGAAGTTGTTTCTAAAATCTTAGCTCCTCCAATGTGGGAAGAAATCGATAGAATGCCAGAGAAAGAGAAAAAATTCTACAAGGCACTTAGAATGGTATATTCTCCTATACTTCTCAATGGCCCCTGGGCGATAATAGTAGCGAGGCACGGGGAAATGATAGGACTTACCGACAGGATTAGACTTAGGCCTCTTACTGTGGCTGAGAAAAAGAGCTTTTTGATAATCTCTTCAGAAGAAGCCCCGATAAGGTATCTGTTTAGAGATGTTGACAGGATTTACACTCCCTATGGAGGTGAACTAGTAGTAGGTAAGCTAGAGGAAGACATTAAAAAATTTGTGGGGGAGAGCCAATGAGAACCCATGTTCTCCCAGAATTTCTGGTTGAAAGAGATGACAAGAGGTGTATAAAGTGTGGTGCGTGTATATACCAATGCCCCTTTGGAGTTTACAAATGGAATGCTGATAAAAGTGATATTACAATTGACTATACAAAGTGTGTTGGTTGTCAAAGATGCGTTGTGTTCTGTCCCACAGATGCTTTAATTGTGAGACCTTATCCGGGCTCTTATAAACCCAATGCGTATTGGAATAGAGAGGTTATATCTGATATAAAGAGACAGGCTGAGGGAGGAGGAGTTTTATTAACTGGGACAGGTAATGATAAACCTTACAAAGTCTATTTTGACCACATACTTCTTAATGCTTCTCAAGTTACCAATCCTCCTATAGATCCGCTAAGAGAACCTATTGAACTCAGAACGTTTATTGGGGGCAAGCCAGAAAAATTAGAAGTGGATTTAGAAAATATCGAGATAAAAACAGAAATTCCTCCTAACATAGAAATAGAGGTTCCAATTATGTTTGCAGGCATGAGCTACGGTGCTTTAAGCTACAACGCTTTTCTTGCAATAGCTATGGCTGCTAAGGAATTTGGAACTATGTTTAGTACAGGAGAAGGTGGTTTGCCCAGGGAGCTTAGGAGGAAATATGGTGATCATGCAATAGTTCAAGTTGCAAGTGGAAGGTTTGGGGTTGATCCTGATTACCTAAATTCGGCTGCAGCAATTGAGATAAAAATTGGCCAGGGAGCAAAGCCAGGAATAGGTGGTCATCTTCCTGGGGAAAAAGTTACAGAAGGAATAGCTAGAACACGTATGATACCTCCTGGGACTGATGCAATATCTCCAGCTCCCCATCATGATATATACTCAATTGAAGACTTAGCTACGTTGATACACGCAATAAAAGAAGCAACAAATTATGAAAAGCCGGTATTTGTTAAAGTTGCTGCAGTTCACAATATAGCAGCAATAGCAAGTGGAATAGCAAGGGCTGGAGCTGATGCGATAGTTATAGATGGATTTAGAGGAGGCACTGGGGCGGCACCAAAGAGAATTAGAGACAACGTTGGGATACCAATTGAGCTGGCCTTAGCTTCCGTGGATAGGAGATTGAGAGAGGAAGGAATTAGGAATAGGGTATCGTTAATAGTTTCTGGGGGAATTAGAAACGCTGCCGACGTTGTCAAAGCTATAGCACTTGGAGCGGATGCAGTGTACATTGGAACTGCAGCTTTGATTGCAATCGGATGTACAATGTGTCAGAAGTGCTATACGGGGAAATGTCCTTGGGGAATAACAACTCAAGATCCTATTCTTTCGAGAAGATTGGATCCAAATGAGGCCTCAAAGAGACTAATTAATCTTTTGAAGGCCTGGAGTTTGGAAATAAAAGAAATGCTTGGGGCTATGGGCATAAATGCCATAGAAAGTTTGAGAGGAAATAGGGAACATCTAAGAGGAATTGGGTTGGAGAAATGGGAGCTTGAAGTATTAGGAATTAAGGGGGCGGGAGAATGAGCACGGCCGAAGTTTTGAACCCTTATATATTTGGAGTTAGACCTATAGAGGTTCTTAAAAGACAGGTAAAGGTTGAAGGAGAAAGAGCAACTATTGATGCAAAAGGATTGAACCATAAAGAAATTAACGACTTGATAAGAGAGTGTGCAATTAGTGGGATTAAGGAGATAGTATTAAAAAACGTTTATGGACAGAGGTTCATTGGGACTAGAGTAAGCTTAAATGAATTTAGGCTAAGAATACTCATACATGGGTTCCCTGGGAATGATTTGGGAGCATTTTTAGCTAAACATGAAATAATAGTGTATGGTAATGCCCAGGATGGCGTTGGGAATACAATGGATAGTGGAAGAATAATAATTCATGGGAGGGCTGGAGACGTTTTGGGATTGGGCATGAGAGGAGGAGAAATATTTGTCAGGGATGAAGTTGGGTACAGGGCTGCGATACACATGAAAGGATATGAAGACAAGATTCCAACAATTGTCATTGGAAAAACAGCTCAGGATTTCTTGGGAGAATATATGGCTGGTGGAAGAGTAATAGTGTTAGGGTTGGGAGTAGAGAAGCATAGAATGAGGTACATTGGGACAGGAATGCATGGAGGGAAAATATACATAAGGGGAAAGGTTGAAAAACATCAGCTAGCAAAGGAAGTTACTTTTGGAGAAATAACTGATGAGGACTTAGAAATATTGGAAAAATACGTTACTGAATTCTGTAACATCTTTGGTTGTGAACAAGATGAAATACTTGGAGATAGCTTTACCCTCATCGTTCCGAAAAGCAAGAGGCCCTATGGAAATTTGTATTCTGGAGATTAGTTTCATTTGCAACTAATTTTTAATTTCTTGAAACATTAATTACAAAACAATTAAAAGACTGTTCTTAATGGATCCACTTGGTGATAAATGTGAGAATAGTGTTGGCTTATTCAGGTGGATTGGATACTTCGGTGATACTAAAACTAATGCAGGAAAAGCTGGGAGCTGAAGTAATAACTGTTACTGTTGATGTTGGGCAGAAGGATGACTTCGAAAAAATAGAAGAGAAGGCCTACAAGTTTGGTGCCGTGAAGCACTACTACATAGATGCCAAGGAGGAATTCGCCGAGAACTATGTTTGTAAAGCTATAAAAGCAAATGCTCTTTACGAAAATGCGTATCCTCTTTCAACGGCCCTAGCTAGGCCTCTTATAGTAGAAAAGTTAGTTGAGGTTGCAAAGAAGGAGGGGGCTGGAATAATAGCTCATGGTTGTACAGGAAAGGGAAATGATCAGGTGCGCTTTAACCTAGGAATTAAGGCCTTGATGCCTGAGGCTGAAATTCTCCAGCCAGTAGCTGAGTGGAACCTTACAAGGGATTGGGAAATGGAGTATGCAAAGAAGCATGGAATTCCTGTAAGTGACAAGATATATAGCATAGATGAAAACATCTGGGGAAGGAGCATTGAAGGTGGGGTACTTGAAGATCCATCAATAGAACCTCCAGAAGAGGTCTTTGAATGGACAGTATCTATAGAAAAAGCTCCAGACAAACCAGAATATGTGACTATTGGCTTTGAAAATGGAGTTCCAGTTTCACTTAATGGGGAAAAAATGAAGCTTCTCGAGCTAATTCTAAAGCTCAACGAAATCGCTGGTAAGCATGGGGTTGGAAGGATTGACCATATTGAGGATAGGAGTGTTGGGATTAAGAGCAGGGAGGTTTATGAAGCCCCTGCGGCTGTTACTCTAATAAAGGCTCATCAGGACTTAGAAAAGTTAACTTTAACAAAGTGGGTTATAGAATTCAAGAGTATAGTGGACTCTAAGTGGTCTTGGCTTGTATATAATGGCCTATGGTATGAACCACTTAGGTTAGCCTTAGAAGGGTTCATAGATGAAGCTGAAAAGGCTGTCAACGGCGAAGTTACAGTCAAGCTGTGGAAAGGAAATGCAATTGTCGTTGGAAGGAAATCGGACAATGCCCTCTACGATGTAAAGATGGCAACTTATGAAAAGTTCAGCACATTTGATCAGAAGCTTGCAAAGGGATTCATAGAGCTCTTTGGAATGCAGAGTGTTCTAGCTTATAATATGCTTCATGGAGTCCACTCCACCTCAAATATTTCGGAAATTAAAGAGGCAATAAAGACTTTGGAGTGACATGGTGGGAAATATGTACAGAAAGGCCTTGTTAGGGTCTACTAGGCTTGACATTCTCTCTTACATTTCTTCCATGGAGGAGGATAGGGAGATTGTTGAGGAGGTTATAGAGTGCCTTATTGCCCACGTTAAAGGTTTAATTCATTCAAAATTAATTCCCGAAGAAGAAGGAGAGAAAATTCTAAAGGCATTGGAGGAGTTGAGAGCTTCAAAAGAAGCTTTATTTTCAATCGAAGCAGAAGATATTCATGAAGCCATAGAGATTTACCTCAAGGAAAAGCTAGGAAAAACGGGAGGATACCTGCCCCTGGGAAGGAGCAGGAATGACCATGTGGTATGCGCTTTAAGGCTAAAAGCAAAGAAGGCTCTTGTGGAGGAAATTGGCTTAATTTTAGAGCTTAGGAAGGCCTTAATTAAGAAGGCGGAGGAAAACGTTTATACACTTATGCCACTCTTCACTCACCTTCAACCAGCTCAACCCTCAACTTTTGCTCACTATCTCTCAGCCATAATAGAAGAACTAGAAGATATCACAAAGATCTTGTTTAGTGGATTGGGGATTGTAGACAAATCCTCCTTGGGAGCTGGAGCCATTGGGGGAACTTCGGTTCTGTTAGATAGGGGGTATATGGGTGGAATTCTATTTTCCGATATTATCACTAATTCTCTCTATGCAACCAGTAGCAGGACATTTTTACTATATTCATGCTTTCTAAGTGTTCTTATCTCCATTGCTCTATCAAGGATAGCGGAAGATTTCGTAATATTCTCAACTCCAAACTTTGGCTACATAAAGCTTCCTAATGAGCATCTTTCGACAAGTAGTATGATGCCTCAAAAGAAGAACCCAGTAACTATGGAGGTTGCTAGGGCATGGGCAGGCGAGGCTATTGGTCATTTAGTGGCTATGATGAGCATATTAAAAGCCTTGCCTAGTGGATATAACTTGGATATGCAAGAAGTAAATAAGCACGCTTTTGCATTATTCAGCGGGACTATAAAAACCCTCAAAATCTTTGTTGATGCAATGAAAAGGGTTGAAGTTAATAAAGAAAACATGAAAAAGGACTGTGACATCTTTCCAATTTTAGCCACAGATTATGCAGAAAAAATTGCAATGAACACTGGAAGGCCCTATAGGGAGGTATACATGGAAGTTGCCTCGATAATTGGGGAACATGAGAGCACGGAAAAAATATATTCTGAGCTGTCTTCGAAATATGGCATCTCAATCTCCCTTGAAGAGGGAATAAAGAAGCCTGTTGTTGGTTCGCCGAATCCTGAAGATGTTCTTGAATTCTTAGAAAAAGCGAAAAAGAACGTTGAAAAAGATGAGAAAAAGCTTGAGGAGTTGAGGCAGAATGAAAATAGGGATAACGTTTACAATCCTTAGAAAAGAGGAGCTTATGTTGAAGAATAAGGCTAAAGAATTTGGGGAAGTTGTAATGATAAATGATAGAGAAGTTGTCTTCCCAGGTAGATACGATGTTGATGTTGTTATAATAAGAGATATAAGCCATTTCAAAGCTCTCTATATTTCAAAGTTATTTGAAGAAGCAGGTGTTCCAGTTGTTAATCCGCACTGGGTAATTTATGAGGCTGGAGATAAGTTGCTGGCAACCTTAAGGTTGGAAAAGAAGGTTCCAGTTCCCAGGTGGGCCGTGGCTTTTGATAAAGACTCCGCAATAAGGGCAACAAAAGAGCTTGGATATCCTGTTGTTGTTAAACCAGTCTTTGGTAGCTGGGGAAGATTAGTGGCGAAAATTCAAGATGAATTCTCTGCAGAAGGAATATTTGAGCATAGGGAGTGGATGGGGAATCCTCTCTACAAGATATACTACATCCAGAAATATGTCGAAAAACCTGGAAGGGACATTAGAGCAATTGTAATAGGAGGAGAGTTTATAACCGCTATATACAGGTATTCTGATCACTGGATTACAAATGCTGCAAGAGGAGCAAAGGCAGAACCCTGTAATGATGAAGAAGTTATGGATATAGCAGTTAAAGCCTGGGAAGCTTTTGGTGAAGGGGCTTTGGCGATAGACATATTTGAAAGTCCTGAGGGATTGTTGGTGAATGAAGTTAACCCAATCATGGAATTTAAGCTAGCTTACGAAACGACGAATGCTGATATTCCTGGGAAGTTAGTTGAGTATGCAGTTAACTATGCAAAGAGTTAGTATGCCTCGGCAAGTATTGGCCTTGTTGTCCATTTGTGCTCCTCTACTTCAATTCTAATGTCGAGAGGCTCGAGCTTTTTAACTTCGAATCCTCTCTTTTTCCCCCACTTCTCTATCTGCCTAAGCACGACCCTTACACCCAATCTTGCTAGTGGGTAAAACGGAATTAGGAATAAAGAACCTTTCATAACCTTTGGTAGTCCCTTAACTATTTCTCTAGCCATGTGTTTCCATGCGTAGTATAGGTGAAGGAACTGTCCATAAGTAATCATGTCTTCAACCCTATAGAATTCCTCTCCTTTTAGTACTCCCATTGGGACAAATGCGAGAGGGGTAACTGTGAAGTGAGCCCTGTTTCCAAGCTTTTCTTCTAGCTCCTTCTCCATGGTTATGATGAGTCTGGCTGTCATTATTTCAGCATCGTCATTATCTCCTGGGAGACCGAGAATTGTTGTGTATGCTGGGAACCAATAGTTTTTGTTAAATACATAAGTGGCATTTAATAATACCCAGGGCCACTCTTCTGGAGAGAATGGCTTCATTTTGTTGTTCATTAATTTTCCAATTATCTCTGGATCAGCTGTTTCCATTCCTACTTGAATTCCAATCCAATGGGTGTCACTTGCCTCGACAATTCTCGAGATCTCCTCGATCATTCCTGGGACTGCTAAAGCTCCTGAAGCTGTTCCGTGAGTTGGATTTACGTTTTTTGTATATTTCCTCGCCATTTCAAAAAGTTCGATTACAGCATCAGCATTCGGATAAAAGTTTTTCCTGTCCTCAACTTTGTAGAGAAAGATGTCCTCACTGTGGAGCCAGGCATGATCAATTCCAGCGTTTATGTTAATTTGAATTTCTTTTTCTATGTTTTCAATAGGAATGAATCTTGCCACTCTTAAGTTTGGCTCACAGAACCTGCAGCCTCTACCGCATCCTCTCATAACTTCTACCAGCCCTTTGTACGAAGGAGCAACTATAGTTGGAATTTCCTCTACTTTTGGCCAACCCTTAACGAAAATAGTGTCTTCTGCTTCTCCTTCCATAATCTTATTAACTAAATCACATATAACATGCTCAACTTCCCCAATTACTACATGATCTATCTTTAGCTTTTCTCTCTCTTCCCTCCTCATTTCTAATTGCCATGCTCCAGGTCCACCAACAACGATTTTGAAGTCTAACTTTTTCTTCTCTCTAATTTCGTTTATCTTACCGATTAGCTCCCTGAACTTAACTGATGTATAGTTCCTCCACTGTCCCCCATTAGTGAACATCATGCTAACGGGTCCTAGGCCTAGAGGATCCATTTCATAAAGTCCCACTATTTCTGTGTCTTTGTCCAAGAACATCTCAATCTTTCTGGGATGAGCTACAACAACCTCATTCCTGGGGAAGCATCTGAGTAGTGCCGCTTCTACTTTTCTCAACCCATATGGGGCTTGAGTGAGCACACCATTGTCGTCAGGTATTTGAGTGTCTAAAAGTCTGAACACCCACTTTGGAAGCTTATCATATGGAGCACAACCAAGGAAATCGAGGAGAGGAACGTTTCTGTATGTGCTCGTTAACGTTTCATCAGTTGTTAGCACAATCTTTGCCATCGTTATTACCTCCTCTATGAAAGAAAAATTTCATACTTAAAAACATTACGCTGGTAATGAAGTAAAAATGTCAAGAGTTGTCATAATTTGAGACAGTTATTTCTGTAAAAGTTAAAAAGAGACAAAACAATTTTTCATCTGTCATGAAGAAGAAGGAGCTTGAAATTATACTTTCCAGAGTTAAAGGATTCAAAAATCCCAAACCTTGGCTAGAGCAATACAAAACTCCCGGAAAGGTAGCATCTACTCTCCTTTGGCTTGCTTATACATTAGGAGATATCAAGGAAAAAATTGTAGCGGACTTGGGTGCGGGAACAGGGGTGTTATCCATTGGTGCGGCTCTGCTTGGAGCAAAAAAGATCTACGCTGTCGAAATTGACGAGGAGGCCGTTAAAATTCTTTTAGAAAATCTTGAAGAGTTCAAAGTTAGAAATGTTGTAGAAGTCAAAGTTTCAGATGTTTCTCAATTCTCTGAGAATGTTGATACTGTTGTTATGAATCCTCCCTTTGGCAGCCAGAGAAAGCATGCAGATAGACCATTTCTAACGAAGGCGTTTGAAGTGAGTGATGTTGTTTATTCTATTCACTTAGCAAAGCCTGAAGTTAGGGATTTTATTCGAAGATTCTCCCAAGAGCATGGGTTTTTAATTACCCATAAAATAACGGAAGAACTGGTAATTCCTGCTCAGTTCTTCTTTCATAGAAAAAGGTTAGAAAGAATAAAAGTTGATATCTATCGCTTTTCTAGGATTTTTTAATGTTAAGCCAGGAAGTTAGGCCGACTTGTCTTGTCTTTTGGTATCTGAGGTCTTCCTTTCTGTATCCAAATCCCTCCAATATCCTAAGTACCGCTGGAAGAACCTGGTTCTCAATGTAATATTCTGCGTCATACTTGTGCTTTTTGGGATCGTATTCCTCAGCTAGAATTGCCCTATTGCTAATTGGACCATCGCCTCTAAGTACTATGTATCCAATTACCATTCCTGGCTTTATTTTAACTCCTTTAGCAGCTAGTTTCTTTGCAACAGCTACGTGAGGACCTATCGCCTTATACTCATGTAATGGTCTTGTTATCTGCTCATATATTGCGAGCTTCTCTGGTGGAATTTCATAATTGGCAAGCTTTTGTATTACTTCTTTTACTATTCTCACAGCTTCTTCAACATCTCCGTGTTTTAGTATTGTCTCCAAAACTCTAGCTTGAGTTTCTTTTGCAATTTCACTCCAATCTCTCCTAACTATCTCTAAACCACGAGTAATGACTTTTCCTTCTTCATCTATTACTGCATACCTCTTCTTCGTAACGAAGAATCCCCTCTTATAAAACCCTTCATATTCAAGCTCTAGCAGTCCAGGGAGCTTTGAATTTATGTATTTTACAAATTCTAGAGCCTTTTTCTTTATTTCCTCACTTTCTCCTCCTGGGATAGTTGCATAGAGACCATCAGTGTCAATGTAGAGGACTTTAAATCCAAACTTTTCTTCGAGCTCCTTCCATACTAACTCGATGTACTTTCTTCCCCAGGCAGTAACGCTCTCAGCACACTCCTTACAGTACCATCTTGCTTTTGCATAGCCATAATATCCGTAGAAAGAATTTGCTAAGAGTTTTATCGCTTTTTGTCTATAGTCAAGGAGTATTTTTTCTATAGGATCTTGAGTTTCCTTCATTTTTGTCTTAATCTTTTGTCTTTCCTCTAACAAATGTCCCAAGAGACTTGGTATAAAACCAGGGATGTCCTTGCAGAACTTGTGGCCTACTTGAGGAGCGATATCATAGTTCTTGCATCCCTCAAGATTTAGAGTATCGGGAGAAACATTGTGGGTAATTATAATCGAGGGATATAGGGCTCTAAAATCTAGGTATACTATGTTTTCCCACAACCCCTTTTCTGGCTCTTTAACGAATCCACCTGTGTAGCTCTCCCTGAGCCTTCTTTGATACTCCTCTTCACTTGGCTTGTTTGGAGCTACTTCGTTTCTTTCGTAGGCTTTCCTAAGTAAGAACCACTCTACAAGGTTCCCTGTGCTTGACCTTGAAACATCCCATAAAGGTTGTCCAACTAATCTTGAAAGCTGAATTTCCATTGGAAGGAATTCTTTCCCGAGTTCATAAGTTGCCTTTGCATCTTCCATCGAGTATTTGGCAACTCTCTCAAGGTTCTCTCCACTTTCCCAGGCTTTTGCTATCTCGTCGGCGTATACCTTCTCCTTTGGCTTTCCAAAAATTGCTTCATATACAGCCTCTAGTGTGTATGTTGGGAGATTTATTGTCCTTGTTATTACATGATACAAGTCGAAATGTATTCTTCCCTTGACTTCTACAGCCGTCATATCGCCTATTCTCTGCATCTTGGGCTCGCTTCCATCTCTTCCAATGGTTAATTTAATCCCAAGTTTTTCTGCCCTTTTCGCTAAATATGGGAAGTCGAATGAGTCTCCATTATAAGTAACTATAATGTCAGGATCCTTCTCCCTGATAATCCTGAGAAATCTCTTTATCATCTCTCTCTCGCTTGATACAACCTCAACGTATGGAAGATCTATGTTTTTCCAAGTAATCACCTTTGCTTCATTTTCATCTGCATAACTAATCATTATAATTGGGCCTTTTCCAAACTCTTCTCCTTCGTGATAGAGGGTTTCTATATCGAAGGCAAGAATCTTTAGCTCTTCTTCCCCCTCCATTGGTATTAGGCCTTTGTCGATGAGGTATCTCTTTGCAAATGGAATATCGTATTCGAAGATGTCCACAACTGCTGGATGTTCTCTAACTTTTTCTCTAATAGTGGGAACATCTTGGGGATGTTCCAAATAAAGTTTCCACACGGTAATAGGCTTGCCGAGAAACTTTTTCTCAACCTTCTCTACATCAACAATTCTCACAATCTTTCCATGCCTTTCCCCCGTTATTTTCTTAACTTCTTCAATCTTTGAATCATCCCTGAGAAGAGCGTAAATGTATGGTCTAAAAGTTCTATCATGCTCTATCTTAAATTTTCCGTTCTCTTTTTTGAATAGCCTAATAACAGGTTTTCCTTCTTCAGTTATGTAATCCACATCTAAAATCATTATGCTCCCCACATATCTACTAACTCAGTTTGGAGTATAAAACCTTCTCTATAACTATACTTAAAAATCTCATAAGAGAGAAAATAGGGGAGGTGTAGAGTTGATAGAAATAACCTTCTTGGGCGGTGGTGGAGGAAGATTTGTCACTATAACCCAGGTTAGAGCGACTGGGGGATTCTTCATAAAGGCGAGTAAGAACATATATGTGGACCCAGGACCAGGGGCATTGGTTAGAATGTGGAGATACAAGATAGATCCACGGAAAGTTGATGTTCTCTTTATCTCCCATAGGCATACGGATCACTGCAATGATGCAGAAGTTCTTGTTGAGGGTATGACATATGGAGTTACAAAGAAGAGGGGAACTTTAATTGGGTCAAAGAGCGTTGTTCATGGTGATGAAAACCACACCCCTGCCCTAAGCAAGTATCACTTAGATGCTTTAGAGGAAGTTCATGCTCCAAATCCTGGGGATAGGTTCAAAATTGGGGAGGATGAAATGATAATAACTCCTTCACTTCACAGTGATCCAACTACGATAGGCTTTAGGTTAAAGACTTCTTATGGTGACATCTCCTACATCCCAGATACTGAGTACTTTGAGGAGTTGGTAAAGTGGCATGATGGAGCAAGAGTTATAATAGCAGCGGTCACAAGGCCAAGGGACATGAGAATTCCTTTCCACTTATCCTCTGAAGATGCAGTTTATCTACTTAAATCAATGAAGCAGAAGCCGGAAGTTTTCATCATGACCCATGCTGGAATGAAGATGCACTTTGCAGGGCCTTACAAAGAGGCTCAGTTTATTCAAAACTTAACAGGAGTTAAAACATATGTAGCGAAGGAAGGATTTAAGGTAAGTATTGGAAAAGAAATTAGCGTTAAGACCTTAAGGCCTGCGAGGTTTGTTTAGGCCCTTAAAATATCTATTATTAATTCCTTCGCAAATTCTTTTGGCAGTGCCCCTCCCCTAAGCTCTCTTAGAACTCTTTGGAGACCAAACTTCTTCAAGACTGGAGCTCTCTTGGCAGCTTCCTTCCAGAGGGGACAACCATATTTTAGCTCATATTTCTTCCATCCAAGTATCTCTAAGAGTTCTTTCTTGTCAAGAGCCAAAAAGGCAGGTAAATTAAGGATGACGATTCCATCTTTCTCGTATATTGACCCACTTCCCACCGTTAGCATGTCCCCACTTGCCACAATTTCGGCTCCCAACTCTCTTGCTCTTTCTTCTACTGCTCTCATGACCATTGAGTGACATCTTCCACAAATTGCAGTTCTCTTTCTTATTAAATCTTCCATCACTTCCATATATTCTGGAATTTCAACAAAAATAGCTCCTCCACTTTCTAATCTTTTTAGGACTTCATCTCTCATTTGGGGTAACTTTGCTGTAATTGGGTATACCTTGAAACCTGCCCAAGCTAGGATTTTATAAGTTGCTGAGCTGTCACTCCCTCCAGAAAATGCTACTGCAACTTTCGAGTTTAATTCTTTCTCCTCAATTTTTATTCCCTTTAATCTTATTAGAACAAGTTCTCTCAACCTTTCATAGCTCTCCTGGGAAAGAAAGTCTCTTACCCTCTCTAAAGCTCTTAAGCTACTTTCAAGCCTAAAGATCTTCTCAAACTTTTCAGCTTTTTTGAGCATGGTTAAGAAATAGTGAGAAAATTAAAAAGGTTAATGCTCAGAAGAAGACCTTCCTAAACCTCTTCCCAGCGTAGACTGCAACACCTTCAAGCTCTTCCTCAATTCTAATTAGCTGGTTGTACTTGGCATTTCTGTCGCTTCTGGCTGGGGCCCCCGTTTTTATTTGACCAGCATTTAATGCTACTGCTAAGTCGGCAATGGTAGCATCTTCCGTTTCTCCGGACCTGTGGGAGACTATTACCCCATATCCTGCTCTGAATGCTGTAAATGCGGCATCCATGGCCTCACTCAACGTCCCTATCTGGTTCACTTTGAGCAGGAGTGCGTTTGCAGCTCCAAGTTCAATTCCTTTTCTTAGTCTCTTTGGATTTGTGACGAAGAGGTCATCACCAACAATTTGAACCTTGTGCCCAAGTTCTTTAGTTATCATCACGAATCCTTCCCAGTCTTCTTCGTGGAATGGGTCTTCAATTGAGACAATTGGATATGTCGATGTTAGGTCTTTGTAAAGTTCGAGAAGCTCTCCTCTGTCGTATTCTTTCCCACCAACTACGTATTTTCCAGTCTCCTCGTTGAAGAGTTCGCTTGATGCAACGTCTAAGGCCAATGCAATCTCGTCTCCGGGTTTATATCCAGCTTCTTCTATTGCCTTAATAAGCACATCTAGGGGTTCGGTAACTTCCTTCATTGGAGGTGCAAATCCTCCCTCATCTCCAACGTTTACGGCATTCTTTCCGTACTTCTCCATAATGACTTTCTTAAGGACGTGGTAGGTCTCTGATACCCATCTAATTGCCTCTCTGAAGGAATCTGCCCCAATTGGCATTATCATAAATTCTTGGAAGTCTAAGTCATTTCCTGCGTGAACTCCTCCGTTTATAACGTTGCTAAGTGGGACTGGGAGAACGTAAGCGTTTACTCCTCCCAAGTATTGATAGAGTGGTAGTTCAAGGGAGTTCGCAGCGGCCTTTGCAACGGCAAGAGAGACTGCCAAAATGGCATTTGCACCCACGTTGCTCTTGTTTTCTGTTCCATCAAGCTCTAAGAGAAGAGCATCTATTTCTCTCTGCCATCTAACGTCCATTCCTATAAGCTCAGGAGCAATTATTTTGTTGACGTTTTCCACTGCCCTTCTAACTCCTTTTCCATGATACCTCTTTCCGCCATCCCTAAGCTCTAGGGCCTCATGAGTTCCTGTAGAAGCTCCACTTGGGACAGCGGCTCTGCCCATACCAACATGTGTATAAACGTCAACTTCTACTGTTGGATTTCCCCTGCTGTCTAGTATTTCTCTTGCCACTACACCAACAATTTCATAAGGGTTCTCCATTGTTAATCACCAGAGATGATAAGGGAGACGTTATTTAAAATATTCTCTTGAGTTTATGACCAAGCTCAATAAGTTTAATAATTACGATTATTGGAAGTCCCACTACGTTGTAATAATCTCCCTCAATATGTTCAACCAAGATTGCACCGAATCCTTGAATACCATACCCTCCTGCTTTATCTCTCCATTCTTGGGTTGATATGTACCACTCAATAAGATCATCTGAAAGTTCTCTAAATTTGACCTTGGTGATTTCTGCTCCTTCAATAATTTTATCACCAGATATTATACAATATCCAGTCACGACTTCGTGAGTTTTTCCACTTAATTGTTTTAGCATTTTTCTTGCTTCTTCAGAATCTTTGGGCTTTCCTAGGATTTTTCCGTTAAGTGTTACTATTGTATCTGCAGCTATGATTGTATCGGTAGGAAACTTCACTGCTAAATCAAATGCTTTCGCTTTAGCTATCTTAATCGCGGTTTCTGTGGGGTCTTTTTCTTTTATTTTATCCTCATTAACATTGCTGGGGTGGACTATTATGTCAAAGAACCTGCTTAAAATCTCCCTTCTTCTGGGGCTTGATGAAGCGAGGATTATTTTCTTCATGGTGGAAAAGTCCAACTAAAGATTTTTAAATATTCGATCTCCACAAACCAATGCAAAACCGATCATCAAGCATGGCTCGGGGGTGTCCGGATAGGAGCCCACCGGGCCCTGTAGGAGGGATGAAAATGAAGTATCCAAAGCAAATAAGGACTTATTGCCCGTTTTGTAAGAAACACACAATCCACAAGGTAGAAAGAGTAAAAAAGAGGCCGAGGAGTGAGCTTAGTGCAGGTCAGAGAAGGTTCAGGAGGATACTTAAGGGTTATGGAGGATTCCCAAGGCCCAAGCCAGAGGGCAGAGAAAAGCCAGTTAAAAAGCTAGACTTGAGATTCAGATGCACTGAGTGTGGAAAAGCTCACACTAGAGGAAGAGGATTTAGAGTAAAGAAGTTTGAGCTAGTGGAGGGATGAGCGAATGGCTAAGCCAATAATTCCAATGCCAAGATCAAGATTTCTAAGAGTGAAGTGCATTGACTGTGGAAATGAGCAGATAGTATTTAGCCATCCAGCAACTAAAGTAAGATGCCTAATTTGCGGAGCAACTCTTGTTGAGCCAACAGGTGGAAAGGGAATTGTAAAAGCTAAGATCCTTGAAGTTCTAGAGTGACCTCCGCATAACTTCTCGGGTCTTCCCAAACCCTAACCTTTATTTCATAAATGTTTTTGTCTGCTTTCTCTAATATTTTCTCTACAAACCATTCTGCTAGATATTCTGCAGTAACATTTGGTTTATCTATCACAACTACTTCACTCCTGGGAATCTCAAGTGTTTTTTGGTTTTTCTTAACGACTATAAATTCTTCTCTTTCCTCTATCCAATTTTTGCTAACTATAATCTTGTGATCTAACTCTTTTATAAGATCGCTTAAATGATTGAAATCAAAGATCATCCCTTGCTCGTTAATATCCCCATAAATCTCAATTTCAATCCTGTAGGTATGCCCATGAATTCTCTTGCACTTGCTTTCATATGGCAAGTCCAGTAGATGGCTACTATCAAATTCTTTGGTCCAGTAAATTTTTCTCTTTATTTTCATATTTATCCCCCTCTGATAATACTACAAATATAAAAACTTTAAAAGAGCACCCTCTAAAACAAAAACGGGTGTGTGTTATGATACTCCAAGTTGCACTTGATTTAACAGACATTGAGCAGGCTATTTCTATAGCAGAGAAAGCTGCACGTGGTGGCGCTCACTGGTTAGAAGTCGGGACTCCCTTAATTAAGAAAGAAGGAATGCGTGCGGTAGAACTAATGAAAAGGAGATTCCCAGACAGGAAAATTGTAGCAGATCTAAAGACCATGGATACTGGAGCCCTAGAAGTTGAGATGGCGGCGAGGTATGGTGCTGATATAGTTTCAATTCTTGGAGTTGCAGATGATAAAACAATAAAAGACGCCTTAGCTGTTGCAAGAAAATATGGTATAAAAGTAATGGTAGACTTAATCGGAGTGAAAGACAAAGTAAAGAGAGCAAAGGAACTCGAAGAGATGGGGGTTCATTATATTCTCGTTCACACGGGAATAGATGAGCAGGCCCAGGGAAAGAGCCCACTTGAGGATTTAGAAAAAGTGGTCAAAGCTGTTAAGATTCCAGTGGCCGTGGCTGGTGGGTTAAATCTCGAGACAATTCCGAAGGTAATAGAGCTAGGGGCCACAATAATAGTAGTTGGAAGTGCAATTACAAAGGCTAAGGATCCAGAAGAGGTTACTAGGAAAATTATAGATCTATTCTGGGATGAATACATGAGGACAATAAAAAAGGCCATGAAAGATATAACTGAACACATAAACGAAGTTGCAGATAAGCTAAAATTGGAAGAGGTTAGGGGATTAGTTGATGCAATGATTGGGGCCAACAAGATCTTCATATATGGAGCTGGAAGAAGTGGCCTTGTAGGCAAAGCCTTTGCAATGAGACTGATGCACCTCGACTTCAACGTCTATGTAGTTGGAGAAACAATAACGCCTGCATTTGAAGAAGGAGACCTGTTGATTGCTATTAGTGGTTCAGGTGAAACTAAGACTATCGTAGATGCCGCTGAGATTGCTAAGCAGCAAGGAGGAAAGGTAGTGGCAATAACATCTTATAGGGACTCAACACTTGGAAAATTGGCCGATGTCGTAGTTGAGATCCCAGGAAGAACTAAGACTGATGTTCCAACAGATTACATAGCTCGTCAAATGCTCACCCAATACAAGTGGACTGCTCCAATGGGAACTCTATTTGAGGACTCTACCATGGTATTTCTCGATGGCGTAATAGCCTTGCTAATGGCCACATTCCAAAAGACGGAGAAAGATATGAAAAGGAAGCACGCTACTCTCGAGTAGTTTCCTATTCCCAATTTTCCCCATTTTACTGGAGGTGGGACTATAAAAAGAATATACATTGGTATTGGGGGAGCCCCTAATAAGATAGTTATGTCTATAGGTGATGAACAGGGGAAACGTTTCTATATAAACCCAACTAGTTATGTTGTTGCTCGCTCTTTATTTATAAAGAAGTTAAAGGACATGTTCTCTACTTTAGATAGTGATTCTCACATCTGGACAATTTTAGAAAATCGAAAAGTAGATCTTGAGATTCTGGAAATTTTACTTGATATACTTCCTTCGAAAGCTCTTAAAATTGCTTATCTTCTAACACCTGGGAAAGAATTAGTTTTTGAAGAAAAGCCGGAATGGTCTAATGAGTTTGAGACAGTCTTTTACGACTCTCTCTGGGATTTTCTCGATGAGAAAAAACCTCTGTGGGAGGCCTATAACAAGGCTGCGTCTACAATAGGAGGCATGATATCTAGGCTCTATTACTATCTCGATAATCAAATGCTTGTTAACGTGGATTATGCCGACTTTCTTAACATTATAAGAGGGGGAAATGTGGGGATTTTGAGGAGTTTAAATAGTATAAATTTTGATTGGCACTGGGGCATTTGGGAGAGAGGCCTTATAACTATTCTAGCTGGAAATGATATGCCCTTGGAGGATGTAATTTCAATTCTTAAGAAGTTTCAGGAAGTATTAAAAGAGAAGGATATAATTTGGGGGATAATGTCGGACAATCGGGCTAAAAATATTGAAGTACTTGCGCTACTGGTGAGAAAATGGTGAGGGTAATATTCTTTGATATTGATGGAACATTGCTGACGGAATGGCCCCTTGTAAAGTTAATGTTGCCTCAAGTTTATGAAATGCTAGCAAAAAAGCTGGGCGTGTCTAAGAAAGAGGCAAGAGAAATATTTTTAGGAGAGATTGAAAAAAGGAAGGGGACTTATGAATGGTATGATTGGAATTTCTTCTTCTCTTACTTTAATCTACCTCTTCGTTATGAGGACTTCATTAGAAAGTATCCAGAGAAAATAGAACTTTACCCAGGAGTGAGGGAAGTTCTTAAAGAACTTTCCGGTAAATACAAGCTGGGAATAATTACAAGTGGCCCTCACTACCAGCTTCTCAAGCTCAAGGTTACGGATATAGATAAGTTCTTTGATGTCATAATAACGAGGGATGATGTTAAGGCAGTGAAGCCAAGCCCTAAAATTTTTCTTGCAGGATTGGAAAGAGTTAGAGCAAAGCCTACTGAAAGCTTGATGGTTGGGGATAGTTTGGAAAATGACATACTGGGGGCCAAGGCCCTCGGATTTAAGACCGTTTGGATAAATAGGGGAAGGGAGAAAGGTTTTAATTTACCCGACTTTGAAATCTATGAAATGAAGGAACTAATTAGAGTTGTGGAGGTGGCTGAAAATGAAAAAGATATTTGAAAAGGAGGGCATATTTGTCAACTATAAGGAGAAAGTTGTGAAGACAGCTAGAGATGATGTGTTAATTCATAGGGAAGAAAACCCTACAAGGCTGTGGTGGGAATTAAAAGAGGCCATTAAAGGTAAGAAAGTAAAAATAGTGGTATATGAGGTTGAAGATAAATGATAGAGCACCTCATTGCCACCGATGTTGGAAATAGAGGAGTTTCCAATTTCTATTTGAAGCTCAAGCATAACAATCCTAACTATTTTGACAATGCATTAAGTTTGATTGAGAAAAATAAGGAGAAAGTATTGATAGTTTCCGCTTTTCCTATCCCTCCTTTAATGATTCCTGAAACTGATGGTCCTCCAGGGGCTCTAGCTTTGGCTCTTGCCATAGAGGAAGTAGGGGGCAAGGCAATAATTCTAACAGAGGACATTGTGAAAGATGCCCTAAAATCTTTTTACAAAAATATAATAACAGAATTTCCTAAAGACCTAAACTATTCTCTTTTAATAAGCATTGAGACCCCTGGGAGGAATAAAGAGGGCAAATACTACTCCTTTTCTGGTTTAGAAGTTAATGTTAGACCTTACGATTCCCTCTTCATTGAAGGTAATAAGTTGGGAATACCGACAATCGGAATCGGCGATGGTGGAAATGAGATTGGGATGGGGAACTTGGAATTATCTGGGAAATATTATTCTGTAGTAAAGACTACAGAGCTAATAGTGGCAGGAGTGTCGAACTGGGGGGCTTATGGTTTGGTTGCAGCTCTTTCGATTATGGAAGGAAGAAACCTCCTAAGAGAATTTGACGAGGAGGAGGTTGTTAAGGCACTCGTAAATGAGGGCCTTATTGATGGGATAACAAAAAGGCGAGAGTTAAGTGTGGATGGCATTCCACTATCCTTTCATAAAAAATTCATGGAGCTTTTGAATGCCCTTATTGAGATTAAAATTAAATGAGTTCTTTCTTTAGTATATTTACAAACTCTTCTACAATTTTGTGCCTTTCCTGGGCAATCCTTTTCCCAGTCTCAGTGTACATTAAATCCTTAAGCCTTAGTATTTTCTCTTCGAAGTGTTTTATTGAATCTTCTATAGATCTCCCTTTTTCTCCAGCATACATAAATACACGGGCAATCCCAATGGCTCCTAGGGCGTCTATTTTGTCAGCATCGCTCAGAATCTTTGCCTCGAGAGTCCTTGGCTCTATATTAGTTGAAAACCGATGAGCTTCAATTGCATGGGCAACTTCATCAACGTGTGGATACCTAAGCTTTGAGAGAAAACTACGAACAATTCTTGCTCCCTCCTGAGCATGATCTTTTATCCTCCCCTTGTCCTCCAGCGGCCTAGCTATATCATGAAGGATAGCTGCCAGGGCTAAAACTTCTAGATTTGCTCCCTCCACTCTTCCAATTTGGAGGGCTAAATCTAGAACTCTTATCGTATGTGATAGTCCGTGGCTACCTTCTCCTAGCATTGATTCTGCAAGTTCACAGGCCTTTTCTATGATAAAGGGAACTTCAGCAAAATACCTTCTTAACACTTCTTCGCACCTTTTGTTCACATTGATTCCCTCCGATATTATTTTAAATATGAGTCAGGAGATTTCTCTGATGGTTGAGGTTAAAATTGAGAAGCTTAAAAATCTTGACGAGAAAACATTGAGGGAACTAATTGACGTTTATATGAGCGGATATAAGGGACTAGAAGAATATGGAGGAGAGGGCGAAGATTACGCTAGAGAATACATTCAGTGGTGCTGGAGAAGGGCTCAAGATGGTTTTTTGTTGCAAAGGTTGGTGATAAAATAGTGGGCTTCATAGTGTGTGACTGTGATTGGTATAGCAGATTTGAGGGTAAGATTGTGGGGGCAATCCATGAGTTTGTAATTGCTAAAGAGTGGCAGGGAAAAGGGATTGGAAAGAAGCTTTTGATGACATGTCTCGACTTCTTGGAGAAGTGTAGTGACACAATTGAGCTTTGGGTAGGGGAGAAGAATTTTGGGGCGATGAAACTCTATGAAAAGTTTGGGTTTGTACCAGTTGGTAAGAAGGGGATATGGGTTAGGATGGTGAGACGAAGACAAAATTTATAAATCCATCTAATAACCCATTTTCGGATGCGGGCCCGTAGCCTAGCAGGATAGGGCGCCGGCCTTCTAAGCCGGAGGTCCCGGGTTCGAATCCCGGCGGGCCCGCCAACTACTTTTGCTCTATTTTCAAGATATAGAATTCTTCCCATTGGAACACTATTATAAAATCATTTTCAAAATCTTCGACTGTGGCGTTGAAGCTCTTTTTAGTGTAGGGATCTAAAATTAAATACTTCAAGTTGTATTTTTCGATGATTTCCTTTCTCTTGAATTGGAATGAGCTCCTTGGGATTTGGGAACAGTTGAGATTTTAATAATAAGAAGGACACTGAACCTAGCAGAAGTCCCCCATATTTCTCATCTAGTTCTTCCCCGAGCTTATACCATGCAAAAACCATTAGCAGTGCGAAGACGAGAGAGGTTCAGATCATTAGGTTCCAAATTGAGAGGTGAGTTATTCTTGCCAAAAGGGCTATTAACGCGTGATACAAAAAAAGGGTACCAGTTTGGAGGGACATTGTAATGCTGATCTAGGAATGGATTCCTGCCAAGGTAAATTCCTCTAATCATGGCCATGTGAATTATCGTATCTCCTCCATTTCCTCCAACAGGGATTTTTCCTTCCATAAATAACTGAAAAATTTACGACAAAGGCAATCAATAGGAGCCAAAATAACTTTTTATTCATCCTGATTTCCCCTTTATTGGTGTATGTAATATTTAAGTTTACTCTCAAAATAGTCACATTTTCAACTTTATATACTGGCTCAGCAATGCAGGACATGTCTTTTACTTCCCATCGCTTGTATACAAAAGTATCAAGAACAATGTATTTAATTTTGTATTTGGAGATTATTTTTGCTTTTTCTTTGCAATCTGCAGTAAACAGTAGTTCTAAGTCTTTGCGCCGAATTTCATTGTCTAAAAATGTGTTACCATGACCGTAAAGAGTTGCCATGATTGGTCGTCCTGTTAAGGCATTAATCATCATTCCAGCTTCTTCACTGGTCGCAATAAGATTATCTCTCTCCGTATTTGCTTTTATCCACTCTGAAACTTCGATAAAGTGTTCTTCTGGGAAGTATTCCTTGAGTTCAAATTCAGAAACCCATATAAATGGATCTCTTTTAATGGCTTCCCAAAAATTTAGTGCTGAGGCTATTGGAATTAGGAATAAGAGTATTCCAAGGAAAATTGTCTTTATGTCTTTTGAGGTAATTTTAATTTCTGAAATTCCGTAGGCACTTAAGAGGAGATATATTGTAGGGAGAGGAACGGTAAACCTTGTGGACCATATTTGTATTCCAAATGGTTTTAATGATTCGGGAAGCAATCTCAAGCCCCATATCGTCACTACAGATAAAAACAATACTGTGCCTTCATAATCCCTGCGCTTATAGAATTTATATAGGGAAAGCAGCAGAAATGGGACCAAGTAAATAGGGGGAAGTAAGCTTAGAAGTTTCTTTTCTAGGGTGTCTGTTTTCCAGAAGGCGTATATATCCTCAACTTTTGGAATAATGTGATCCGCATGGGAAATTATGTTAATTGCAAATGGGAGGAAAACTATGGTTGATATTAAGAGAGGAGTTATAACTTCCTTTCTTCTTGTAAAAATGTAAACTGTTAAAGGTAGAACAAAAAGTGGAAACATTGAAGCGTAGTGAGACCAGAGCCCAAGTCCTAAGATAATGCCAGAAAGTACCCACCTCTCTTTTACGAAGTACAATATAAAAAGAGCTCCAAAGATAGGTATTAGTTCTTTTGGGTTTGGATAACGGTGAAAGGGCAAAAACATTAATGAAAATGCCATTGCCATTATACCAGCAGTGCTTCCCCAGAGATTTTTCGCAACATAAAAGAAGACGATACATCCAAGTATTGCAAGCGTTGCTTGCAGCAATAGCATAGCCCCTTCTATTGAAATTTGAAAGACTTTGGAAGTAACTGCAACTATTAAGTGGTATAGAAATGGGTACCAGCTTGGATACACATTGTATGTCTGATCTAGAAAGGGATTCCTACCGAGGTATATCCCCCTAGCAATTGCTGCATGAACAAGTGTGTCTCCTCCTATAATGTACCCAGGAAGGGTTTTCCTTGTTAGGAAATATGGAAGTGTAATAAGCATTGCAATGAGGATAAGGTAGATACTGATAATTTTTTCAGTCCCCTCCTTCATTCTTGTCCCTATTTGAGGCATTCATAGAAAAAGTTTTAACTTTCTTTGTAAACTTTAATCAGAACGTTAAAATATGGAGGGTGTAATGGAATGACTAAAAGGGTCAAGGTAATAACTGATCCTGAGGTTATAAAAGTAATGCTAGAAGATACTAGGAGAAAAATTCTCCAGCTGTTGAGGAACAGGGAAATGACGATTTCACAGCTCAGCGAAATCCTGGGAAAAACGCCACAGACTATTTACCACCATATTGAAAAGCTCAAGGAAGCTGGATTAGTTGAAGTGAAGAGAACAGAAATGAAAGGTAATTTAGTGGAGAAGTACTATGGAAGGACTGCAGACGTGTTTTACATAAACCTATACATGGGAGATGAGGAGCTAAGGTACTTAGCCCGTTCAAGATTAAAAACAAAGCTCGATATATTCAAAAAGCTCGGCTATAAGTTTGATGAAGAAGAGCTCTTGAATGTCATGGACAGAATTCTTGAAAAGGAGCATGAGGTAAAGGTTGAAATCTCTAAGGAAATAGAGAATGTCGAAGATTCTTTAAAAGAATTTTCAAACGAGGATATTATCCATGCAATCGAATGGCTTGCAATGGCAAGGCTTGCTCAGGATGAGGAGTACATCGAACTAGTTAAAAAGCTTGGTCAAATTTTGAAAAGGTGAGAGGAGAAATGGGCAAAGGAATAAGGTTGCTAGTGTTGGACGTTTTAAAACCTCACCAGCCCCTAGTTACTGAGTTAGCACTGGGGCTGAGTGAGTTAGAGGGTGTTGATGGAGTTAACATAACTTTGGTTGAGATTGACAAGGAGACTGAGAACGTTAAAGTCACAATAGTAGGAGACAATTTGAATTATGAAGAGATAGTTAGAACGATAGAAGAATTTGGAGGAGTTGTGCACAGTATTGACATGGTCGCCGCTGGTAAAAGGATAATTGAAGAGGGGGAAACTCCTCAAGATAAGTTGGAGGAGTACTAATGTGTAGAAAGGATGTAATGATAATTTCTGATCCCAAGCAGATTAAGGCTCTCTCTGATCCAACTAGAGTTAAGATACTTGAGCTTCTAAGGTACCATCCGATGACAGTCTCTGAAATCTCTAGGGTTATTGGGAAGGATAAATCGACCATTTATAGGCACATAAAGGCTTTAGAGGAAGCAGGTCTTGTAGAGGAAGTAGAAAAAATTGGAAATGAAACAGTTTATGGAAGGACAGCCTTGATATTTTTGGTAAGGATTGGATCTGGATTGGGGGAGGAGATGGAGCGGTTTAAAAAAGCATATTTCATGCAGAGTTCAGAAAAACTGGCGAAAGCGCTTGAAGAGAGTGGAATTAAAATTAAAGACAGGAATAAGTTTGTGGAAATCTTAGAGGAAGTTTTTACCTCCATAGATTCGGAGTCAGAGGAAATTATCAGCAAGCTATCTTCTTTAAATATAGATGAAGTTACCTTCATCCATCTTTTAAACTTCATAGTTTTCCTATACTCTCCAAAACACGTAGAGAAGGCGAAGCTTCTTAGAGAGCTGTTGGATATTTAATCCAACTTGGAAACCTTTATATATGTAAAGATTCTGGGAAATTTTAGGGTGATGAAACAATGACAGTTAACCTAGACTTTCTATTTTATCCAAAGAGCGTTGCAGTAATAGGAGCTTCTGCAACACCTGGGAAAGTGGGAAATGCAATAATGAAGTCTCTCGCAGCAAATTTCAATGGAAAAGTCTACCCAGTGAACGTGAAGGAAGGAGAAATTGAGATAAATGGAAAGAAGTTCAAGGTTTACAGAAGTATAAAGGAAATTCCAGATGAAGTCGATGTAGCTGTAATAGCTGTTCCAGCAAAGTTCGTTCCTGATGTAATTGATGAGTGTGGAGAAAAAGGAGTCAAAGGTGCCATTGTTATTTCAGCTGGATTTAAGGAGGCAGGAAGGGCAGATCTTGAGGAAGAGCTGGTAAAGAGGGCTAGAAAGTGGGGAATACGTGTAGTTGGTCCCAATTGTCTTGGGGTTACTAACTTGGAGAATGGGTTTGATTGTAATTTTAATCCTCCAGAAAGACAGGCAAGGCCAAAATTTGGCCCAATAGCGTTTATGAGCCAAAGTGGTGCTTTTGGGGCAGCCATACTTGACTGGGCTGCAAGGCATGAAGTCGGAATGAGCAAGTTCATTAGCCTGGGAAACATGGCAGATTTAGACGAGAGTGACTTTATGCTATATCTAAAGGATGATCCAAAAACCAAGGTAATAACAGCCTATATAGAGGGAGTAAAGGATGGAAGAAAGTTTTTCAATGCGGCTAAAGAGACTACAAAAGTCAAGCCCGTAATTATTCTTAAGGCTGGAAGGACTGAGGCTGGAGCCAAGGCTGCTGCTTCTCACACAGGCTCACTCGCTGGAAGTTACAAAATATATCAAGCAGCATTCGAGCAAACTGGTGTTCTTGCAGCTAAAAGCATGAGACAGCTCTTTAACTATGCGAAAGCCTTAGCGATGCAAAGTCCAGCCAAGGGAGATAGAGTTGCAATAGTGACTAATGGTGGTGGGGCTGGAGTAATGATGAGCGATGGTCTTCTAGAGGCAGGTCTAAAGTTGGCAGAATTCACGGAGGAAACTAAAGAAAAGTTCAGAAAGGCCATTGAAGAGGGACTATTGCCTGAGCACATGAGCTATAAGAATCCAGTTGATGTAATTGGGGATGCACCCTCAAGTAGATATGAGACTGCGATTAGATATGTTCTAGAGGATCCAAATGTTGACATAGTTGTTGTGATAGCGCTCTTCCAGAGTCCAGCTTTGGACGAAGGAATAGTGGACGTTATGGAGAGAGTTAAGGAGTACGGAAAGCCAATAGTCTTTGTGGCCCCAGGTGGTGAGTATCCAGAAAGAATGGCGAGAAAAATAGAGGAAAAGGGGATTCCAGTCTTTGAAACAGTTGAGGATGGGGTAGATGCAGTTTATGCCCTGATTAAGTATGGAAAGTATTTAGCTGAGCTCTAATTTCTTGAATTCTTTTTCTATTATCTTGATTTCCTCTTCCTTTAGTGCTCGTGGATCAAGAGTTAAAATAATAAACTTATTCTCTGCTAGGACGATGTCCTTGATATGTAGTAGAAACTTAGCTACAGACTTAAACCCATTTTCAATTACGAGAGCTTCTATCCCGTCAATATAGACCCCATCATACCCTAGTTTTAAGGCTTTTTTGACTAAATCTGGTAAAATTTCGAGCTTTGTTGGTGAAATAGCATATATATTTTCTCTAACTTCTCCTTCTTCCACCTTGGTAAGCCAGTAGATAAACCATGAGTTTGGAGTATTTTCTGGTATACTCCTTGTTATCGCTATTATGTTCATGGGAGATAACATTTCCAGTACTTTCTTAGGATTGTCACTCCAACATGCTCCTGGTTTCAATTGTGTAGGGGACTCTCTTCGGGAAGGCGATGGTGGGGCAAAGAAGACAAGCTTCACTATACCAATAGCCGATAGTACTCTAAGAATGCTTGCAGTAAGAAATGCAAAGCTTGCAAACCACTCTATGTTTCTGGTGAATGGATATGTTAGATTTAGGGCGCCTAACCCAATAAGTCCCAGGGGGAGTAAGATTTCCAATGATTTCGGATTTACTATATAGTTTAGAAAGATTAGGCCTAAATAAATCGTAGAGAGGCTGAAGACAATTGATGGAAATATTAGGGCACTGTCTCCCGTGATTATTTTAGTTGCAATCATAAATATCCATATGTAGGAAAGTAGAACAATCGTACTGAGAATAGCTTCATGCTTTAGGGTGATATCCTTTAACTTAATTAATAGCCCGCCTGCTAGGAAGAAAAATCCTACGTAAAACATTGAAACACTCTGGGAAATTGGAGAAAGTTCTGGGGCTACTTTTATTCCCAGGGGTTCTAATATGTACTCTTCAATGTCTAGAGCTGAAAGTGTGAAGCCTAGCGTAATTAGTCCCCATCCTTTATCTTTATTTTTTAATGTCTTATATAGGGAAGCTCCAGCTAATACCCATCTTGAAACAAAATTTAAAATTGGAATAATCATTTCTCAACCACCTTTTTCTCTTGCTTAACAGTAACAAGAACGTTTGGAGGAACGTTCTTATCAACTATAACTCCTGGACCTATGAAAGAGTTGCTACCAATTTTTCTCCCTGGGTAAATTGTAACGTTTATTCCCACTTTTACATTGTGCCCAATTATTGCACCGAGCTTTCTCCTCCCTGAATCCTCTAACTTTCCTTTAACTTCAACCTTGATAGTTCCCCTGTCATGCCTCAGGTTAGCTGTTATTGTTCCAGCTCCAAGATTTGTATTCTCCCCAATTATTGAATCTCCCACATAGTTTAGGTGGGGAGCATTTGAGTTATCCATTATTATGGAATTTTTAACTTCGACGGCATTTCCTATGTGGCAATTGTCACCTATGCTTGTACATGGTCTTATGAAGCAGTTTGGCCCAATTCTGCAGTTCTTTCCGATCTTAACGGGCCCGATTATGTAGCTTCCTGCCCTTACTATTGTTCCCTCTCCAATTTCCACAGGTGGGATTATTGTTGCTCCCTCTTCGACAACTCCTCTTATCTCGTGTTTTAGCTTAGTTTTTAGAATGTATTCATTCACTTCAAGTAAGTCCCATGGCCTTCCAATATCGCTCCAGAATCCTTCATAGTTGTAGTAAACCACACTTTTGCCATCTTTTATCATGAGGTTTATCGTGTCTGTAATCTCATATTCTCCCCTCTCACTTATTTCGGTGTTCTCTATGTAATCAAAGACATCTGACTTGAAAATGTATATTCCTAGGTTTGCATATCCTTTGACATTGCCTGGCTTTTCTATTATCCCTTTCACCTTACCGTTCTCTACCTCTACCATTCCATATTGACTGAGGTTTTCGAATTCCTTAACTACGATCCCTGCATCTCCTTTCTCTTTCTTGAAAACATGAAGAAGACCCTTTACTGCATCGGGCTCAAAATATAAATCCCCGTTGACAACAAAAAACTCTTCATTGGGTTCTATAAACTCTTTTACGGAATACACTGCTGCCGCTGTTCCCTCATTCTCTCCTTGCTCCACATAAGTTATTGGCTTTCCGTGAAATTCATCACCGAGCAAATCAATAACTTTCTCCTTCATGTACTTAACAACTATGATAAACTCATCCACAAATGGATTGATGTTTTCAAGAACATAGCTGATTATTGGTTTGTTGGCGATCTTTAGAACAACCTTTGGCCTATCATCAGTGAGTGGCCTAAGCCTTTCACCTTTTCCAGCGGCAAGTATTATAGCTTTCATACTAACTCCCCATTATTGATATTTAAATAAAAGATAGAAATAAGTTTCGCTACTATAGAAGGTTCAAGATCTCAGGAACTATGCTTATCTTTGACACTGGTGTTGGAATTGTATTCGTAACTGCCAGCTCATCAACCGCCTTACTTAACCTTTCAATAGCTCCCTCTGCAAAAACTCCATGAGTTGCTGCTACGAATACTTTTTCTGCTCCCAACTTTCTAAGTATCTCAGTAGCTTTTATCATAGTTCCTCCTGTGCTTATTATGTCGTCAACTATTAGGACGTTCTTCCCTTTTACATCAATATTCACAGGAGTCATCTGGACCTCTGTTGGTGATATTCTTTTCTTCTCAAAGTGGCTATATTCTAAGCCAAGAATCTCTGCAATTGCCTTTGCTCTTTCTAATGCCCCCTTATCTGGAGCTAAAATTATTCCTTCTCCAAGTTTATCACTAAAATACTCGGCAATTTCTTTTGAAGGTAAAATATTCTCTGCTCTCCCGGGGAAGAATTCTAGAGTTTTTGGATTGTGAATGTCCATGACATAGAGCTCATCATAGTAAAGACCAAGCATTTTTAGTACTGCCCTAATGCTTATAGGCTCTCCCTCTTTTGTCACTCGATCCTGTCGTGAATATGCCATGTATGGAATAACTATCTTTAGCTTCCTGTATCCATTCTCCCTTAGTGCATCTCCTAAGAGTAAGGCTTCAATCAAGAATTCATCTTGGGGTTTGTATGTGGACTGAACAACTATGGCTTTATCTCCCTTTTCTAGTATTCTTACGTACTTTTCTCCGTCTGGAAATTTTTTAATTTCAACGTTGGTAATTGGGGCTTTTTCTTTTATTTCCCCCTCTAGATGTTTTGCTCCACTCCCTATCACCAACATCTTTCCTACCCCCTACACTAAGAGCACGGCAAATAAACCGGAAAGATATATTCCATCAAAAGTTCCTGCACCTCCAATACTAACCATCTGTGCGCCTATATTTTTTAGCTTTCTCCAGTTCATAAGATCAGCTCCTATCAGCGTTCCTAAGGTTCCTGATATATATGCAATTGCAGGTTTGTTTGTGTCCAATATTAGGGCTAATAAAATCGCAACCAAGGGGGGAACAAAAGTTGGCACAGCTATTCCAAGCCCTTTAACTGGTCTTGAGACGGAGTTAATTACAAGAGAAGCCACAACTACCGCAATGATAGCTCTTAGTACTCCTTGAATTCCTACTGTCTTCATTATTGTCAAAAGAATGTACAAGGAAACGCTTAGGGGAATTAAGCATCCTCCAAGGTTTACAGCTACAACTGTTATATCTTCCGAGATATCCAAATAAGGAACCACATACCTAATGCCAAAAAAAGTTACTTCTGAGACCTTGATTGTTGGAACGTATGATTTTATTTCGGCAATTGGAATGTTGATAAAGCTACCGAAAAGGGAGGAGATGAATAAAAGGTAGGCAACTGAGGCTGGAATTCCAAGCTTAAGAAATGCAATCCTCACACTTTCTGCAAACATTAAAAATATTATAGGCATTAAGAGGGCAAGAACAAGAAGAATGATTGGGGAGATTGGAGGGATAAGAAATTTTTTCAAAGTGTGAACCCCCTCAGATTTACCCAGATTTGCGCTCCATTTGGTATCTCAACGTCTATTGGATTTTCAAACTTCTGAGGATTTGCCAGTACCCAAGCGTAAAGTTTTTTTCCGTTTGAGTATCTCTTTAAAAACTCATAACTTGCAAGATGCTTATTTTCGTGTTTGCTGAGCTCTTCTGGAGTAAAAGGGCCTAGGACATCAACAATCTCTACAGTGCCAAGAGCTTTTTTCTCAGAAATAATCACAATTTTTCCCCTTATTTTAGTTGGCATTTTTCTTATTTCCCAGCTTTTTTTACCCTCCACGATCCACTTAGCATAAGGTTGTCGAACTATTAACCCCTTCATACGACTCCCGAAATAAAAAAAGAAAAAAGATCTATATAAGTTCAACTCCATTCACTTAATTTGTTCTAATGCTCCCAAAACTTCCCAAATGATAGTTCTTGTGTGAAGAGGCATATTGGGGTCTTCACTAATTTCCTCAAGTATTGCAATTGCATCAGCGGCCCTAACCGCTGGTTCTTTCTCCTTGTTTTGTAAAGCCTCAATTGCTTGCTCGGCAGCTCTCCTAATATTTCTTGGAACAGCTGTGTCTTGAACAACTTGTTCTCTAAGAACCTGGATTATTTGATTAATTCTTTCCTCAATGTTTGTCATTACTACCACCTCCACAATCATTTACAATAGGTAACTAAATCCCTGTGTAGAATTAACTTAGATCATGCTAAAAATTTTTCCGTTGAAAAAAAGATACTGTTAGGATAAGCGGTAGGGCGTTAGGTTTAAGTTTCTGATAATTTTTCAGAAAAAGAAGGGAGAGAAATGAAGGCTGAGAGCATTCTAT
>NZ_JASKLM010000009.1:0-44907 GCF_030153625.1 Pyrococcus sp.
CATAACAAGTATATATAGTTATTTGTGTAGGTAAGTGACGTCTATTGAAAGTATTCCATAAACAACTCTAGTGCATTGTTTTAATTGACTTAAATATGTAAACGAAAACCATTAATATGCAAGCTTTTTGACATATAAATGGTGAAAGCATGGTGAAAGTTCTTTTAGTAGGTGGGGGAGGTAGAGAGCACGCAATTGGTGAAGCCCTTGTAAAAGGAGGAGCAGAGCTCTATGTAGTTTCGAAACATAAAAACCCAGGACTTGCTAGAATCGCCAAAGACTATGGTTTAGCAAGGGAAACTGATGTAGAAAAAGTCGTTGAATTTGCAGAGAAATGGAAAGTTGACTTCGCATTCATAGGGCCAGAAGCTCCACTTGAAGCTGGAGTAGTTAACGCCCTAGAAGAAAGAGGAATTCCCGCCGTAGGGCCCACTAAAGAGGCCGCAAGGTTAGAGACTAATAAGGCTTGGGCAAGAGAGTTCATGGAGAGGAACAAAATCCCAGGGAGAAAATTGTTTAGAGTCTTTGACGATCCAAAGGAAATGAAAGAGTGGATTGATGAGTTTGGAAAGCCCGTCGTCGTGAAACCTCTCGGCCTTACAGGTGGAAAGGGAGTCAAGGTTGTTGGTTACCAACTCAAGGACAATGAAGAAGCCAAGGAATATGCCGAATATCTAATTAGAAAGGACGGAAAAGTACTTATTGAAGAGAGAACTGATGGTGTCGAATTCACATTTCAAGTGTTTAGCGATGGCAAAAAAGTAGTCCCAATGCCGTTAGCTCAAGACTATCCTCACGCCTACGAGGGGGACGTAGGGCCTATTACAGGTGGAATGGGAAGCTACTCCTGCTCAAATCACTTACTCCCATTCATAACTAAATCTGACTGGGAAAAAGCCCTAGAAACATTGCAAAAGACTGTAGAAGCTATGTATAAAGAGGGATATCCCTATAAGGGCATACTTTACGGTCAATTCATGCTCTCGAAGGACGGGCCCGTGATAATAGAGTACAATGCGAGGTTTGGAGATCCCGAAGCAATAAACGTTTTGTCAATTCTAGAGGATAATCTCGTTGAAATATCGGAAAGAATCATTGACGGCAATTTAAGAGATGTTAAGTTCTCAAATATGGCAACCGTTGTGAAGTACATAGCCCCCCAGGGATATCCAGAAAACCCAATTAAGGGAGTTAGAATCGAAGTAAACGAAGATAAAATAAGGGAAGAAGGGGCAAGACTAATTTTTGCTTCTATAGATGAGAACTACACCCTCCTGGGCTCTAGAGCATTGGCTGTAGTTGGAGTATCAGAAAACCTTGAAGAAGCTGAAAAGATCGCTCAATCAGCCATAAGGCATGTTAAAGGACCAATCTTCTATAGAAAAGATGTCGGAACAAGAGAAAGCATAGAAAAGAGAATAAAAATTATGAAATCTCTCAGAGGAGATTTTGATGTTAATTCTTGCTGAGGTGGAGGAAGATGATATCAAGAGAGCAAATACTGGAGGTTTTAGAGAAATATGACAAGGAAAAAATAACCATAGGAGTAATAGGAAGTCATTCAGCCCTTGACATAACTGATGGGGCAAAGGAAGAAGGCTTTCCAACCCTAGTAGTTGCCCAAAGGGGAAGGCACAAGACATATGAGAAGTATTTTAAGCTGAGGAAAACAAGAGACGGCTTGGTAAAGGGGTTCATCGATGAAGTCATAGTTCTGGAGAAGTTCTCACAGATTATAGACATTCAAGAAGAACTCAGAAAGAGAAATGTAATATTCATCCCCAATAGATCTTTCGTTGTTTATACTGGAATAGACAGAGTCGAAAACGAATTCCTGGTGCCAATGTTTGGAACAAGGTCACTCCTAAGGACGGAAGAGAGAAGTGAGGAGAAGAGCTACTATTGGTTACTAGAGAAAGCAAAACTACCTTATCCAGAAGAAGTTAAGCCCGAGGAGATTGATGAGGTTGGTCTAGTGATAGTAAAGCTCCCTCACGCAAAGAAAAGGCTTGAAAGAGGATTCTTCACGGCAGCAAGCTATAAAGA
Organism: Pyrococcus sp.; assembly: GCF_030153625.1. NCBI lineage: Archaea > Methanobacteriati > Methanobacteriota > Thermococci > Thermococcales > Thermococcaceae > Pyrococcus > Pyrococcus sp. The sequence continues at coordinate 2,047 of NZ_JASKLM010000009.1, forward strand.
GTTCAAAGAAAAGTCAGAAAAGTTAATAAGGCTTGGTGTAATCACAAGAGAAGACCTAGAGAAAGCAAGAATAGAAAGGTACATAATTGGCCCAGTCTTCAACTTCGACTTCTTCTATTCCCCAATCGATGAGGAAATAGAACTTCTGGGAATTGATTGGCGTTTTGAGACAAGCTTGGATGGACACGTGAGACTTCCAGCAGCCCAGCAGTTAACTCTTCCAGAATGGCAATTTGAGCCAGAATACACGGTTTGCGGTCATGCTTCATCAACATTAAGGGAGAGTCTCCTTGAAAAGGTCTTTGACATGGCTGAGAAGTATGTAGAGGCTACTAAGAAGTACTATCCTCCAGGGATAATAGGCCCCTTCACCCTTCAGACTGCAGTTGATAAAGATCTGAACTTCTACATCTATGACGTAGCGCCAAGAACAGGTGGTGGAACGAACATACACATGGCCATGGGCCATCCCTATGGCAACTCCCTTTGGAGAAAACCAATGAGCACTGGAAGAAGAATAGCATTGGAGATAAAGAGGGCAATTGAGCTCGACGAATTGGAGAAGGTAGTCACTTGATCTTTTTCTCCTTTTTACCATATACTATATAAACCAATTTCTCGTAGAGTTTTGCATGAGAAGGTTCATTGCAGTAATCCTGCTAGGCCTTATAGGATCTCTTTTGATCTCCTCTGCAAAACCTATACTGATTAGTATAGAGACACCATCTTCTCCTCAGATTGGAATTAGCAAGTTACCTGGTCAAATAACACTAAACAAGCTGGATTTAAGAGAAAACTCTCTGAGAGAGAATTTTGAAAGAGTACTCCGAGAAGAGAATCCCATTGTAATGGAAGTAGAACAGGATGTGGGAGTTGTTGAATATCTAAGGCAAAACGTTTACACAGTATATGAGGAAGGTTCATGGAAGAGTGAAGGGAGAGAGTTTACGGAAGTCTCTGGAGCGGTTGTGATTCAATCTCCAAAAGTTCCCTATAAGGTATATTACGACAATGTAAACGTTGTTTTGAAATCCCCAATTTTGAGTGGGAATTTATTCACCGCCCTATACACAACAAAAGTTTCAATTCCTTCTCTATACAATCAGGAATACAATCTCTTTAGGCCGAAGTCGTATCCAGTCACCAGCTACTCCTTCACTGTTATCAAGTATGATATAGATGAGGAGGTTCTTAAAAATGCCCAGGTTGAGAGGATTGAAAAGTACCTTCAAGTGCCAATTCTAGAGGAAAGGGTCAAGGAGCTGGCCCTTAACATAACTAGAGGAATAGAGTCCCCATATGAGAAAGCAAAGGCCATAGAAAGGTTTCTAATGGAAAATTATAAATACGATTTAGATGCCCCAGAGGCTCCTCCTGGGATAGATCCAGTTGAATGGTTTCTCTTTTATTCTAAAAGAGGCGTTTGTCTTGACTTTAATACAGCATTCGTCATCCTCGCAAGACTTAATGGAATACCAGCAAGGCTTGTAGTTGGCTATCATATTGAACCTAAGCCAGGAAAACAAGAAGTAAGAATAATACAAGCTCATGCCTGGGCCGAAGTTTATTTTAAGGATATTGGATGGGTAATATTCGATGCTACACCTCCAATGTCACTAGAAGAAACTCCCACTCAAGAAACCCAATCAAATACAACTACACCAACCCCTACACCCGAAAAATGCTCTCTATATCCACTGACCTTAAGAATTTTAGAGGGAGAGGTTGGAGAAATTAAAATCATCGCAGAAAATGTTCCCACAATTACTTTGATATCTCCCAATTTAAGAACCGAAATTTCAAAAGACAAGATTATTGTTTATGGGGACAAACCTGGGAAATATACAATTCAGGCAAAGCTTGAATGTGGAAAAGTAAAAAAGGAGTTTAAGATTCCAGTCATTGTTGCGTATAAAACGGAAACTAAGATTACTAAATGGCCCTCTTCTGTAACTCCTGGGGAGAACTTTACAGTGGAAGGAACTGTAAAAACACTTTCGGGATTTCCAGTCCCAGAAGGAAAAGTTAGAATGGAAATAAGAAAGAACAAGAACTCCCCAGGGGTCGAAATTGGCGGTGGGGAGGTAGAAAATGGAAGGTTTAAAGCGGAATGTAAAGCCCCTCCAGAAATAGGAGAATACAACCTGGTAGCTGTTTACCTTGGAACGGAGCTTTATGGAAACTCAACAAGCGATCCAAAAATAAGGATAATAGATAAGGCAAAGATTTACGTAAATAAAACCTCAATTACTTTAGCTCGCCCAGTTAAAGTTGAGGGTTTCTTGGGAACTGTAGGAGGAGCAATTTTAAAGGGCGAGGAGATAAAGACATACATTGACGGGAACTTCTATGCCAGCGTGAAAACTGGAGAAAAAGGGGAATTCTCAGTATGGCTACCCACTTTAGACCCAGGAACCCATGAAATTTCTTTAGTATACGAGGGTAACGAATTTGTTAAAGGAGATAATATCTCTTGGAATTTAACGGTGGTCAAGGTTACCCTCTATTATCCCCCTCAGGTGTATGCAGGGGAGAAGTTTAAAGTTAATGGGACAGTCGAAGGGATAAAAGAAGGAATAATAGAGGTAAAAGGAGATTTTGGTTACCACACAATTAAACCTGGGAATTTTTCCTTATCTCTCCAAGCCGATGAGGACATGAACGGCGTTTATTCCTTTGAACTATTATATGAGGGTTTTAAAATTGGAAGGGGGAGAGTAGTAGTTCTCCAGCGGGTAGTTGCAAAAATCAGCGGGACGAGTATGGTAGTTAACAGAAGTAACGTTCTCATAATATCTCTTGCCTATGTGAATGGGACTCCTCTCGCAGACGTTCCCGTTACCGTAACACTATTCAACAAAACACTTACAAACAGGACGAACAAACAAGGAACTGCCTACTTCACTATAGTTCCCATATCCACAGGAAAGTTCTCAGGGTACGTAGTCTTTCCCAGTAGAAATGGATTTGAGATGGAAACATTCGAGGTGAAGGTCTACCGCTATCCCCTATACATTTATTTCGCTTTAGGTGCATCCCTTATTATTTTTGGGTTCTTGTTATATTCTATGGCCTCTCACTTCCTCCGACCAATAATTGAGTTTGATAGATACCCCCCTATATATTCCCAGGAAGAGGAGATGAAAATTAAAATCAGCAGACGGACAAAAGTTTTCATTAACGGAAAGCTTGTAGGCATAGGAAAAGAGTTTAAACTTAAACTATCCCCAGGGGAATACTCTATAAAGGCAGGAAAAATATTCTCAACAACAGAAACCATCAAGATACTAAAAAGCAGAGAAGAAGTAGCCATAAAACTCTTCGTGAAATGCTTAAATGGAAAAGAAACTAAAACACCAAGAGAGCTCTTTGGAGTGAACAAACTTGTAGAGATCTTCGAAAAGATTAGATATGGCCTTAAAAAAATCTCTGAGGGAGAATTTTACACCTTCATTAAGGAGGTTGGTGGAAAGTGCTCAAGGAGAGAGTAAAGGAAAGCATCCCCACACTTGCGTTTTACATAGTCCTAGGTGGCTTAGCGTACTACATAATCCCTAGAATAGAGATACTAAAAGATTTTACTATCAGCATTAGTGCCCTAATAGTCTTTGCAATACTAGGAGAGGTAGCCCAAATAATCTCAGGAAAAAGGTATGCAAAGTATCTTGCACTTGTATTTGGGATACAATTTTTCGTGTATTACCTCCCTATCACGTTATTTCCAAAGTTTGAGCTTTCACTTCTTTCCCTTGGAGTTGGACTTGCCTTAATTGCTCCCAAACTACCTGATTTTTTGAGCTTTCCAGTTAGAGGAGCAGGCATAGCAATAGTGTTTTACTCACTTATGGAGCTTTTGCCTCCCCTTTCAGAGGCATTCAAGATTGCATTACTCTTCGCAATACCTGCCTATATCCTTGCAAGCCTAGAAGAGCTCAAAATTCTTGGCGGAGATTTCTTCAGGAGAAACATTTTAGGCTTCATTCTTGTCGGCCTCCTCCTGGGAATTTATTACATTGAGATCCCTGGAGTTACAGAGTTCATCTCCTTCATAATTAAGCTCTCATCACTCTTTCTAGCCCTTGCAATTTCCGCTTATATTGCTCTTTCCCTCCCCTCAAAGAAATCGAAAGAAGAGGTTATTTTTGGAGAGCTCGAGCACGAGGTTGAGATTCTAACCTCTGGAGACGAGCTGCTTCAAAAAGCCGAAGAACTGGTAAAGGAGTTCGTTTTTAGGGAGGACAAACTTGGAATACTAGCCTATATAGCCCTAAATGCGGCAAAGGCGGGAATTAAAGAGGATACCCTTAAGGAGATTCTAAGGCCTATAGTTGAATACGAAAGAAGAAGATATTCAGCACTTGCTCCAAGATGGTGGATTAGGAAAATGGAAAAGAGAGAAATTGAAAGAAGAAAAAAGATTATAGAAGAAATTTTGAGGAGGATTGATAAGAATGTCAGCTAAACTGGAGAGAATAGTAGAGGAAATTAGCGTTGCCTTTGTAGGTCATGAAGATGTCGTTAGAAAAGTTTTAAGTGCTGCACTCGCTAACGGAAACGTACTCTTTGAAGATAACCCAGGGCTAGGAAAAACACTCTTAGCAAAGGCATTCGCCAAAGTCTTGGGATTGGAGTATAGGAGAGTTCAGTTCACACCAGACCTACTACCTTCGGATATCTTGGGTACAAAAGTTTGGAGACCAGAGAAGGGAACATTCGAAATAGTCAAAGGGCCAATATTTACAAATGTGTTGCTTGCTGATGAAATAAATAGGGCCCCACCAAAAACCCAGTCAGCGCTTCTAGAAGCAATGGAAGAAAGACAGGTGACAATAGAAGGAGAAACATTCGTCTTAGAAAGGCCATTCTTTGTAATAGCAACTCAAAACCCTCTTGAGTTCGAGGGGACTTATCCCCTTCCAGAGGCCCAGTTAGACAGATTTCTGGTTAGAATGAGCATTGGCTACCCAAAGAATGAAAGTGAAGAAGTGGAAATCCTAAAGGCAAGACTAAGATGGGGAAAAGATGACCCCACAACTGACCTAAAGCCTGCAATTACAAAGAGTGAATTTCTAAAAATGCAGGAAGACGTTGAGAGAAACGTCAAGATTCACGAGGACATACTTAAGTACATAGTTAGAATCGTGAGGACAATAAGAGAAGATGAGAGGGTTGAGGCAGGCCCAAGCCCGAGAGGTGGATTGGCCTTAATGAAGCTCGCAAAAGCAAATGCCTACGTGGAAGGAAGAGACTATGTAATTCCTGATGACGTAAAAGAGTTCGCAATTGAAGCACTAGCTCACAGAATCTTCCTAAAACCAGAATACTCGCTAGAAAAGGGGATAGAAATTGAGATTGTGAGAGAAGCTCTTGAGAGTGTCCCCGTTCCAAAAGATTTAAAGTACTGAGGAAGGGCCATGAGGGGGACAAACTTTTTCGGTTCGCTCTTCGTGGTGTTTATTTTACTCTCTCTGTTATTTGGAACGTCTCCTAACTTAGCCTTCTTTCCGTTAGTAGTGCTTATGCTGGGCTTAATTCTTGAACCTCCAAAAGATGTCACTGTTGAGAGAGAGATAGAGAAAACGAGGACTAGAGTCGGAGAGAGAATAAATGTAACACTTAAGGTTAAGGTTAGAAAGGGGATTGGAATCGTCCTTGTGAGAGATAACCCCCCAGCCTCCTTTAAAGTAGAAGGGAAGACATCGACAACAACTTTTGTTCACCCATTCAAGAGGAAATTTGAAATTTCCTACACCTTAGTCCCACTAAAAAGAGGAGAATTTGAGCTTCCTAAAGTAGAAGTGTTTTGCATTCATTTCCTTAAGTTTTATCCAATGAGCTATTTCCTTACCGGAGAGCCAATAAAAATAGCTGTTGTTCCTTCCCCAGGGATTGGGAGAGTCGTAAGGGCAAAGAAAGTCCTAACTAAAAAATCCCCAGTGATGCTATACTCCTTAACAGGAGCTTTAACAACTGACTTTAAAGAGATAAGAGAATATGTCTATGGAGATGCGTTTAAGTTTATTAACTGGAAGGCAACTGCAAGAACTGGAAAATTGTTGGTTAATGAATTTGAGAGGGAAGGAAAGAGAAGCATAATGATATTCCTAGATTCAAGAATGGAAAACCTCGGTTCTCACGTAGATAATCCCCTTGAGTACGCAGTTGATTTAGCGTATGCTCTTGCAACCTTTTATCTATCTAAAGGGAATAATGTGGGACTATACGTAATAGGTCAGGAAAAGCTAGTAACTCCCTCCTCTTCATCAGCTCATAGAGAGACGATACTTAAGGCTTTATTAGGAGCGGAGTACAAAGTTGAAGAAACAATAAATGAAGCATTTTCAAAGGCTTCCCAAGTTCTTATGAGGTATGCTCCCACAATAATCTTGATAACAAACGTTACAGAGGAAATCATAGAAGAGCTAAAGAAAATAAAGGGAAATGTAGTTTTAGTTGACATTTCACTCTACAAGAAGATAATGCCCAATGAGGGAATCCTAGTAAATTTAAAGAAGAAATCCTTGCATAGTGAGTTAAAGTTTCCAGCAATATTGTGGGATGTATCAAAGCACGACATTAGACAGGCATTCCTTAAGGTGGTGATGACCGCATGATGAAAATCGTCCGAGTTATTTTGACGTTGATAATATTTTACAAAATAATGGAGGCTGTCGAAAACGTTAGTGTACTCAAGGAATTAATTAGTTTAGGATTAGAATACTTGCAAATACCCTTAGCTCCAGAAACGTTCTTCCTTATAATTTTCGGGCTAATGACAATTGCATTTATATTCTCAGATTACTCTCTCCAATCTTTATCATTAACATACTTTTTCATGACAACTTTCATATGGCTTCTAAACAGCCCAGTAATGAAAGAGCTTTTCCCAAAATTTTCGGGCATCATATTGGGAATGATCCCACTTCATTATACATCTGAAGATGAATTCATCACAGTTGTTTTGCTCTCTCTCGCCTTTATTTCAGATACCTGGGGAAAATATGAAAGAATTAACCTAAACTGGAAAGATTTCACATTGGGATTCGGGTATTCTCTAGTTGTAGTGGGAGCTAGTGGTTTACTATTCTACTTTCTCAAGGATATGGCACTAAACTTTGAAATAAACATTCCAATTGCTCTTTTGTTGATAACTCTCTCATTATCCTTCTACATACTTTCCCAAGAAAAAACAAACAACGTTATTACAGTAGTTAGAGTGAAGGTTCCTTTAAAAACTGAGTTCAGAGTTGAGGGAAACAAAATAAGGATTATACCCATATCTGGACCAGAAGAAATTAAAATTAAGGAGTTCCAAGGAGAATACAAAGTATATCTAAACAACTTCCCCCTCAAAAAAATCCTTGAGAGTCAAAACAATGGAACGAGAATAATTGTATATTCAAATGAAAAAGTTCAGGAGGTGTAAAAATGAAAAAATTCATTTCCCTCATTGTATTATTTCTTCTGCTCCCCTTTGTACAGGCCTGGGAAGGAAAAATATGTGAAAATATAGAGTATCAAAAGAGCATCGAAGCAATTACAATTCAGAATTCTACAGTTTATGCTGCTTGCTCTTATAGGATGGTGGCTAATAGCTCAGGTCTAATAGGAATATACTACCTGGGAACTATTGGAGCATATAAGCTAGATGGAACAAAACTCTGGGAGATAGATTCTGGATTTGTAACGAAACTCGTTCCTTGGAAGGAAGAAATACTAGTGGGCAGTATGGGAGGGCTCTTAAAGCTAAACTCTTCGGGAAATTATACAGGAAGATTCCTCACAAAATATAAGCTCTATGACTTTACATTGGACGGAGATTATGCTTATCTAGCTACGGGTGACGTCTTCTCAGGAGAAAGTAAGGGAATAGTGTATAAGGTAAACCTTTCAACAATGGAAGAAGTATGGAGGGTGAATCTGACAGAAATGGCAAGCAGAGTTAGGGTTGGAGAAGTTATCTACGTAGGAACAGGGTATCCCTCGGGTTTTGTTGGTAAAGAGAAATTCGGCAGTGTCTATGGTATTTCCAAAGATGGTAAGCTATTGTGGAACGTATCTCTTGGAGAATGGGTGAGAGATATCGAAGTATGGAATGGAAAAGCAGTGGTGGGAACGGGATACGGAGAGAGTGGACATGTCTACATAATTGATTCCCAAGGGAGAGTAGTTGGAAACTTGACGCTATTTTTTGTTGAAGATATTTTAGTTTCTGGCAACGTGGCTTATGTCGCAGGGAATAGGAATGTGGTAACAATAGACCTTGATAAAAAAGAAATCTTATGGAAGGTTCAAATACCATACAGAGGAAAAGTACTCGGACTTATGGATGGAAGACTCCTCGTAGGTGCAGGCGAATTTAAAGAGAAAAATGGAACCATATACAGTGTGGGTAGCCTGTATGTTATTGAAAATGGAAAAATAAAAGGAGAAATGCCAGTTGGATATGTTAGGAGTATGGGAATTTCCCAAGATTACATTGCAATCGGGACTGGAAGTAATACATTTATAGTCCTTCACAAAGATGAAGTTTTGCCAAGTATATGTGGGGTAGGATTTTTCTTAGTGGCTTCACTACTGAGTATTGTTGGACTTAAGAAATTCTATAACACCTAGGAATTCTTCTACTCTTCTTCTTATTTCTCCCTCTAGATCTTCCACTCTTACCTGGGAAATTCCACGATCAGTGACTATAGCCACGTTATCCCCCACTATCCTCAAAATTCCTCTTTCAAGAGGAACACTATCAAGTAAGGAGGAATAAACAGAAACAGCGAGTTTTATTAAGTTTTCAATACTATAAACAAGGGGATTTCTACCAACCGTTACTAGAACTTCAAAGTTCTTCGGAAAAACAAACCTTATTCCTCTCCTTGGTGGATTGTAAAATGTCAGCAAAACCCCCTCAGTCTTTGTGAGGAATTCTAAGTTAAGCATAATCTCTCCAAGAGGTTTTAGTTTGAAAACTAGCCTTTTTCCAACAACTTCAAAGCTTCCCTTTCTGAAAAGGGGCCTTGGTGGAGGGTTGTATTTATGATAAGATAAGACTTCGACCCACACAAAAATATTTTCTTTAGCAACACTAATAAAGTTGTCTCATACATTAAGAAATGATGTTTGGGGAAATATCATTAAGAGATAACACAAAATTCAACTTTGGAGAAGTCAGTGTGGAAATTAAAAAAGACAACGAGTACTTTGTCTACACTAGGGAAGGTAAGAAGGTAATAATAGTTGGGGATAAGATTTCATTCCTTCCAGCCCCTGCAGTTGGATATGGAGTTAAGCTAATGATGGTAAGGCTCGAAACTCCACTATCCATTGCCCCTCATGAAAAGATTGAAGGCTTTCTAAGTGTTCCAATTGAAGTTTCTGTAAAAACTGGTAAAGTTGAGATCGATAGGTTTAACGTTGGAAGAGAAAAATATGCACTCTATGGCAGTTTAGAAAGTGGAGTTATTGCCAGGTATGCAAAGTCAATGATAAACAAGAAACCAGTGGGAATTGGAAATATAAAGGTAATAATTGAAAACAGAACTGAGGAATGGGGATTTGTTGAGAAAATCGTGTTTCCTCTTTTCGACACTATGTATTACTCAGAGGATAAGGCGTTCTATCCCTTAATTAACGTGATCATTGAGAAGGATTTAGAAGTCATTAATACAGGAAAACCCCCAATGGAAGGACTGAATGTCGTAGGAAGTGAGAGAAGTATAAGCTTTAGGATGAGGTGGTAGGCTATGAACATCCCCTGGGAAGGAATAATTAATGCATTGGTTGCAGTAGCCGTGGGGGTTATAATAAGTGGGCTAATATACAAGTGGATTTTATCCCTATCAAAGAGCACCAAGTACATATGGATATTCAATGAAGAAACTGCAAAGCTCGTGAGAAATTTCATAATAATAGGTTCTGTACTGTATGCACTTGATGCCCTTGGGATATTGGATATTGAAGTATTTGGAAGCAAACTCAGTTCCCTCATAACTGGGCTACTCTTGTTCTATGTAGCTTATCAAATAGGAAAGAGAGCACAAAAATACTTAGCAATAAAAGGAGGACCAGATGCTCAAATAAAGGCAAAGATATTTTTCTATGTCCTAGTTACTTTGGCATTCTTCTTGGCCTTAAACATCATGGGATTGACGGGTAGATTATCCACAATAATTGCAGCTGCGGGAATAACGGGTATAGTCCTCGGTTTCGCATCCCAAACTGTTGTTTCAAACTTCATCTCGGGAATATTCATGTACTTCGACAAACCTCTAAAGATAGGGGATCCCGTTGAAGTTGCTGGATATTCTGGAATCGTCCATGACATAAGAATTTTCTCCACTAGAATTAGAACCTGGGATGGATTACTTGTTAGAATACCAAACGAAAAGCTGTTTAACAGTGATATTAAGAATTTGATGAAATATCCAGCTAGAAGAGTTGATATAGTTGTTGGAATAGCTTACAAAGAAGATGCTCAAAAAGCCATAGAAGTCATTAAAAGAGTCTTAGATGAAATGCCTTACGTGTTAGCTGAACCAGAGCCTATGGTTTTTGTTGACAATCTGGGGGATAGCAGCGTTAACATAGCTGTCAGAGCTTGGGCACCGACTCAAAAATGGTTTGACGTTAGAACTCAGATAGTACAGAAAATAAAAGAAGCCCTGGACAGAGAAGGAATCGAAATCCCGTTCCCACAGAGGGTAAATTGGTTCGCCGAAGAACTTAGAGTGAAGCTTGAAAAAGATTAATTCTTTACCCTCACAATTCCTCTATCCAATACAATTTTTCCCTGAGTATAAACGTATCTCACAACGACACTTCCATTTAAATTATTTGGAAGCTCAAACTCTTGCATGTTCTTTACTGAATACCATTTCTTGAAGACTAAAGTTCCATTGTCTAAATACCCATATAACCCCAATCCTGTCCCGTTCCCAGTTAAGATAAACTTATTTCCCCTAAAAACCACGTTTGGATGAACAAACCTAAATACTTTTACAAATCCACCATCAGAATAAACAAGCTCGTAATTTTCTCCTGTCCTCTGGGTGAACAGTCTGAGCAAATTAGTCTCCCAAGCTTTTTCATTCGCAAGGATAGCGTAGCCATAATCAAGATTTACATATACATATACCCCACTCCTGGCAGGATATTTCAGATTTTTTATTCTTCCATTACTTTCAATTATAGCCTCCCTCGGATACACAACCTTTCCACTTAAAATGACCCTAATATTTCCCTCTTTCACAATTAGGGTAGAATATTGAGAATCAAATCTTAAAATGCTCCCTGTGCTTTCCGTTAACTTTAAGAAATCAACTCCATAGTCGGCCCTGCTAATATTCTCCCATTTTCGGGAGAGCTTTGCCGTATCGACTATCGCCTCAAACTTTAGGATATCATAGAGGGACACTATCACATAATCCACTCCCAAACTCTGCGCCCACCCATTATCAACTAATCCAAGATAGTATCCAGCAACCCCAGAATTTGGACTTCCCTGGGCTACAGGACTTCTTCTTGCATAATAAGTCACGAAGTGTCCCCAATCCCACCAAGTCAACACGATATCGTTTTCATTTGAATTTTCCCTTATGAATATCAAAGCTTTCTCCCAGTTTTCATTCATAAACGGTTTTACGCTGTAGACTTCTCCAAGAGAAAATGCCGAAGATAGCAAAATTACAACTCCCAAAGAGGTTATTCTAATTTTGTTCTCCTTTATACGCCTTGTTAGCTCGTAAACTCCAATCCCAGAAAGGAACGCAACTGCTGGTGCTGCAGTGAAGAGGAACCTTGTCCAGTACCTTAGCATCCAAAGCGAAGTAATAACGTACCCTAATAAAATTGCATCTCCACTCCTAATTTTTCTTAGTCTCAAAATGTAAAGAGCAGCAAGAAAAATTGCAATATTGTATGCTCTCCATAGATCATCCAAAGTGGGAGGGAGCGTTTCAGAAATTGGAACTTCCCTAAATGTGCCAAAGCCTGTTGATAAGTCCTTTAATGCTGGAAACTTGACTAGCATAACTATAAACGCCAAAATTGATCCTCCAACCAATACCCCCACCTTAATTTTTGGATTTAATTTCTTTGTAATGATCAAAAATCCCAGAAAGACTAAAGAGAGAGGGAGGAGATACTTTACGTGAATTAACAAATATGCATCTTTTATGAAGCCAAACTCCAAACCAAAGGTCTCGGCAACCTTCTTTCCCATCCAATCCGTATATCCTAACATCCCGTATCCAACTTTATCCCCCAAGATGTTAGCTATTAGGACCCCAAGACCGGTAGATAGAACTATTAAAATTGAATCAAGGAATAGCTTTGGACTTTTAAGGTATGCATAAACTCCAAGGAGCAGGCCACCTGCAAGTACGAAAACAAAAATTGGATAATAAGCCTGCCAGAATGCTGAAGCAAACCCTGTTGCTATCCCAGGGAGCAAGTAAAATAAGTATCTATACTTACTTCTTGTTTTTAATCCCAGGGCAATCCCCAATAAAGCCACTGAATACCAGAAAAGCATGTAATTATCTCCCCTATAATAGTTCGCCATCGATCTGAAAATATGCCCATAGTTCACACCAAGAAATAGACCAACTATAAAGGCCACGTCTCTGTTGTAGAGTTTTTTAAGGCTTAAATAGAAGAACACAACAGTTAGAACTCCAAATATGACTGGAGTTACCCTAAAAGCCGTATAAAGCGAAATTCCCAGGAAGCTGAAGAGTTTGTAAATGTAGGCAGGAGTCGCCCACAATCCTAAGGGGTGAAACAGCCTAACTTGTAATCCCCAGGGACCTCCAGCATAGGTAAAGAAGTTGAACCATTCTCCAGCCTTGAGAGCCTCTTCAATGTAAGCCAGATGAAAGTAAGGATCAGAACCGACTAGATATTTAAGCCTAAAAGGTATCATCCTAAAAAGGGTGGCAATTGCAACAATAACCATCAACCTTTTATCAATCTTCATCCACTCAACACCTCATAGACCTTTTTTAGAACAATTATGACAAAGGCCACCAGAAGAATCTCAATTAGAGGCTTCATATTTTCTTTTTGCTCTTTGGATAGAAAAAGAGAACCAATTTCTAAGGCAATGAGAAGACCGATTAGTGAGAGAGTTAAGAATACATCGATGCTTTTACTCATTACTGCCGAAAGTACTATCCATGAGGAAGAAAAAAGCAATATAATGTCCTCAACATCCATTTTTAACACCCTACAAAGCACCTTTCACCTTTCCTAACCTCTTAGCGGTAATTTTGATGTCCTTATTTTTATGAATTGAGACCTCCTCCACATATATAACTTCTCCTGTGGCCTTAGCGAGTCCTAGCAATATGGACGAGCACACTGGACATGCAACTTTGGGGCAGTCTTCAATGTTTCTCTTGCAGAATGAAATATTTGTTGGGGAGACATGTACAGTAATTTTCTCTCCTTCTTCCTCAATATAAACTCTATCTGCTAACCCTAGAGATTTAAGAACTGAAGATGCCACACTTTCGACTCCAGCCACTCCAATACCACTTAATTCCCCTTCCAAGTGCTCTTCAAATTTTCTAATGAGATAGTATCCAGGCGGTCTGATTACTAATCCCATCTGTCTTTCGTTAGCTGTTGATGTTAGGAACACTTCATCTTCATGTAATCTTCCCAAATCTAAGTCAAAATCCTCTCTCAAAGGTATAAAAATTCCACCCCTTGGCATATTTATATAAGGAGGAATATAGAGGGCATTTCCTTCAAGCCCTAAATCCCTAACAATTTCCCTAAGGATTAAGTGATAAGAGGAAAGAACCGTGTCTAAGGTATCTTTTTTAATGTAGTCACTAGACTTTAGAGCCAAAATTGTGCTTCCGATTAATATTCCAGCTAATCCAATATTTATAATCTGGACATTTCCCGCAAATACTCCAGCTAGAGATGTAAGAATTCCAGTTGTTATGGCAACTATTCCACCTGCTATTTGTGGCTTTAGTAGATTCATCGGAAAATAGCGAACCGTTAACTTTAATAAATCTTTCTTATTGCTTTTGATACGGTGAATATGAAAAAAGCTTTAGTAATCTTGGTAGTTTTAATAACAATGATATCTCCAATATTCGCCGTTGAGAGACAGCTAGAATATGAAAAGGCTAGAGAAAATGATGAAGGTGCTTACATTTTTTTCTCTTCTCTCCTACAATTATCCAGGGATGTTTTAGAGAATTTAACTAAGGAAAACTTTAGGATATTTGATGAAATAGTAAACAGGACAATAGAGGAGTCTTCCTATTATGAAAGCCAAGGAATTAAAACAAAGATGCCCTATTTCCTGCCACCATTTATAACTCTCAGAAATGGAATTAGCAAAATAGTAGAGGGAAATACGGTATTCATAACATGGTTCGAAGATCTAAAGTCCTCAAAAAGTTATGTTGCTTATACAAAGGCAAAATCTGGAATAGAGTTAATGAAAGTTGGCGTTGAAGAAACAGAATATAGCTTAGAAGAGATAGGAAAATTAGAATTTATAGGAGAGAATGGGGATGTTAAGAAGTTGGATATAGAAGATGTTAGGGAAGAACTTGAAAGAATAAACAGCCTGATCACCATTTATGAGAAAGCATTAGAAAAATACAGAGCCAAAGAGGGATTTATAATAAGAGCCAATGAGGGATTTATAATAACTGCCACAGACTTAAATCCGTTTGTTTTAGAAGAGGTAATTATCCTTGGTAACAATCCAGGTCTGAAAAATGTCTATTTAAACATTAGCGGGGTTATTATTCCAATAAACAAAACAGGAGAATTCTCAGTAGTTTATAAATTCTCTAAACTTGGAATTTACACTGCCTATGCTTCAGGGCAAAATGGAACTTCTATAGTCAAGTCTAACATGTTAGTATTTAACGTAACGAAGATGCCAACAAATATCTTAGTTCCTGAAAAAGTTTACTCGCATATTTATAATGTTATAGAGATTTCTGGCATTTTAGTAGATTATTTTGGGAATCCAATTCCAAATCAGAGTATATCCATTTTTCCGTTAAATGTAACTCTCAAAACTAACAAACTCGGCAAATTTTCATTCAATATCACTTCTAACTATCCAAAAGCGCTAGAAATAACAATTGTGTACCCCGGCAATGAAATTTATAAGGGATGTAATTCAAGCGTTAGAGCAATATTCACGAGAATTCCAGTCAATATAAGAATTTCTGGAGAAGAAAGAGTCAAAAAAGGCGAAATTTACACAGTTAGAATAAATTCCACAGCAAAAGTTGAACCCCTATATGTTTACGTTGACAAAAATTTAACGGCTGTAATTCCCTTTACCAGAGAATTCAACTTAACAATTAACTCTCCAGGTAGGCACGAGATTTACGTATTTTTCCCAGGAAATGAAATCTATACCCCTGCTAGATCAAATACCTTGGTAGTTGAGGTATACACACTCCCAGTCATTGAGATACTAGGAATTTTAGGGATAGTAATTACAGCTGTATTTCTCCTCCGATTTTCAAGAACACAAGGAACCAAGTTCGGGATTCCCATAAAACCTGAACTTTTGACCCAGGAAGACCATGAAACCAAACAAATTTCAGTTAGGGAAGCCTATAGGGAAGTCTATCATTCCCTAATTACAGAGTACAATCTTAAGCCAAGTCTAACTCCTAGAGAGCTCTATAGCATTCTTTCCAATGAACCATTTTCAAGGTATCTAAAAGAATTAACTGCAATTCATGAAGTCCACGTATATGGTATGATGGAACTAACAAGAGCTATTATAGGTAAGTTCTTTAGGGCTTTGTCAAACTTTATAGTTACTAAAGTCCTAGGTGGTGAATTATGAGGAGAGCCATATACTTCTCGCTTATCGCAATTGGAATATTCTTCATGATATCCCCCTTAACGGTCCCTCTATTTACAAATACGACTCCATTTAGCATTTTCAATCCTTCTCCAATGGGAGCATCCTCCTTTGCAAAAGTCTTATTCCAGGGGGGTGAAATATATCCCATTTTAATTTCATTTAATTCCTTTGAGTTGGGCAAGAGAGAGGGAACATTAATAATTTTAGGGCCAGACTTAAGCTATTCAAGCCAAGAAATTGAAGAGATAAAAGAATTCCTCGAAAATGGGGGAATTCTTATCCTTATAGACGATTTTGGAACTGGAAACGAGATTTTAGAAGGCCTAAACTTATCTGTTAGATTTGCCAAAACTCAGCCAATAGACGTTTTCTATTCAAAAAATTACAATTTTCCAGTTGTGGTTAGAATTAACGATGAGAACCTAGAAAATGTTGAGATGATAATCTTAAACGTTCCTTCAGTAATAACCTGGTCAAACGGAAGCATAGTTACGAGTAAAATCACAATGCTCGGGAGAAGCTTTCGTCAGTATTCCATCATGGCAACTTTAGATTACGGAAAGGGAAAAATAGTCCTGTTTTCAGACCCAAGTGTTTTCACAAACGAAATGTTCAAATATAATTCCAAGTTTATAGAAAGCTTTGTTGAGGCATATGTGGAGTATCCGGCATATATTGATGAAGCTCATCACTCAGGATTTAATATTGTTCAGACAGGAACCGTTACAATTAGAAGGGAGGTAAACAAACAGTTAGCTTTCTTAGTAATCTCTACGGTAACTCTTATTGCCCTATTTATAGAAAGTGGAATGGCAACAAAAACTATTAAGCTTGGACTAAAATTAATGAATAAGATCCTTAACAGAATCTTTGGAGAGGAAAAAACAACAATTGATGACATTATTGAGGAGCTCAAAAAGGAAGGGTACGATGAAAGAATACTTAAAAAGATTATTAGAGGAATAGAAAAATCAAGGAGGCTTGGTGAGAGTGGTATCAGGGGAAAAATTCCTTCTAAAGCTCAAAAAAGAAATTCATAAAGCTGTCGTTGGAAAAGATGAAGTTATAGAGCTTCTAGCTGTAGCTCTGCTTGCAGAGGGCCACGTACTAATCGAAGGACTACCTGGAGTAGCTAAAACCACAATAGCTAAGAGTTTTGCCCAGGCTTTGGGGCTAAAATTTTCAAGAATACAATTAACTCCAGACCTTCTCCCTGCAGATATTCTCGGGACCGTATATTATGACCAAGTTGATGGAAATTGGAAAATAAAGAAGGGACCAATATTTGCAAATGTGGTTTTAGCAGATGAAATCAACAGAGCTCAACCAAAGACTCAATCAGCTTTACTAGAGGCCATGCAAGAGAGACAAGTTACTATAGAGGGAAAAACATTTTCTTTGGAAAGACCTTTCCTGGTAATTGCCACTAGAAATCCACTTGAATTTGAAGGAGTTTACAACCTTCCTGAGGCCCAAATAGACAGATTTCTTCTTGAAATCAAAGTAGGATACCCAAGTATTGAGGAAGAATTGGAGATGCTTAAAAGGAAAGATAAAGGAGAGTTCTATGAAGTCAAAACTATATTCTCAAAATCTGAAATCCTTGAGGCGATTGAAACTGTAAAAAGAGTTAGGACAAGTGAAGAAGTTCTCAAATATCTCCACTCAATAATTGTCGAGACCAGAAAGGATGAAAGACTTTTAGTAGGAGCTTCACCTAGAGCAGCTGAACACCTATTGTACGCAGCAAAGGCGAAGGCCTTTCTAGAAGGAAGAGACTACGTTATTCCCGATGATGTGAAGTCAATGGCGATTCCAGTTCTCGCTCACAGGCTTATAGTCAAGCCTGAATATGAAATAGAGGGGATTAAAGGAGATACAGTAATCAAGGAAATTTTAGATAAGGTTGAGGTGCCCATATGAAGAGAGAGGACATTCTCGTTACACTTTCTCTTCTTGGAGCACTTCATGGATTTCTTACTGGAAGCTTATTTGGCCCTCTTTTTGGAGCTGGGATTATAGCCTATATAAAACTCGCTCATTTTTCCTTTTCTCCTAAAATTTCATTTGAAATTGAAGGGCCCGGGGAGCTTGAAGAAGGAAAACAGTATGACTTCCTAATAAAAATAAGAAATAATGGAAGTCCTACAATAATTAAACCAATTGTCAAGGTTCCCTTTGAAGTTAAAGTGGAGGGTTTGAAAGAAGTTCCAATAAAGAGAGGAGGGTTTATTAAGCTAAAAGTAACCCCACTACTCAAGGGCTCCTATAATATTGGGGTTTCCCTCCTAGTTCAAGATCTATATGGGCTTTTGAATTTTGAAACCGAAGAAGCCTCGATGAACATTGGCGTAGTTCCTTCTGTGGATTCAATTAAGGAGGGTGTGAAAGAGGCCAGAAATGTTAGGCTAAAGGAGTCTTACAAAAGAGCTCTTATTGGATCTGAAACCGTTGACTTTTATGGGCTAAGGGAGTATTATCCTGGAGATGACATAAGAAGAATAGACTGGAAGGCAAGTTCTAGAATTAGGAAACTAATTATAAGAGAATTTTTGAAGGAAAGAGACAGTGATGTCTACATTGTATTAGATGAAACAAGAGAAATGAGAAAAGGCAAGATTGACTATGGCTCATCTCTCGCCCTTTACCTCACTGGACTCCTTGTAAAGGCGGGATATAGAGTGGGGCTTATAAGGTATTGGGAAGGAGGATACAAGGTTATTGAACCTGGAAAGGGAGTTGCCCATCTAGAGAAGATAAGAAGTGATCTAAAAGTCAGAAGGGAACGTGGTATCTCTAGTTTAAAAGCTAGTCTATCTTCATTCTCAGAAAAAGGAAGAAAGTTTCTAAGAAAAGTTTTTCCGAAAAAAGTAGGGATTGCAGAAGCTTTACTTTCAATAAAAAGTCCTTCCTATCTGCTTATAATCACAGACTTAATGAGCAACACATCTTTACTATATTCTTTGGTTGTTATGCTAAAGAAAAAACACAAAATTATTATCTTCTCACCAAATCCCGTCCTATTCTACCCATATGAGGTAGACAAAGAAGTTTTAAAAATGCTTTATGAAAGTTATAAGGAGAGAGAGCTAATGCTTAGGAAGTTTTCTACCATTGTTCCAGTTATAGATCTTGAACCTTACGATTATGAGGAAGTGCTGAGGGGATTAGAATGATAGGAGTCATAACTTCTTTAACTGGAGGGGCAATATTAAGAAATCCAGCCGTACTCCTAATTCCACTGATTTATTTAGTCGGAAGAAGAAGTAGGGATCTTACTTATTTGCTATTTGTCATGTACACCATTATAACGTTTCAGTTTGTGGAAGTCAAAGAGCTTATCTCATATGAAACAATAAAAACAACATTGATGGCCATAATTCCTTCTCTATTGGCCTTAAAAGAGAGCATTGAGGGAAAAAAGTTACAAAAGACAGATCTATACTACTTACCTTTATTCTTCCTGGGAGTACTTAGAGACTACTTTTATTATTTGGGATTAATTATAGCGGGCTTACTTCATATAGAGAATTTCCATAGTATTTTAATACCCGCTGCAGTCTTCAGCTTAATAATTTCCCCTGCCCTAGTTGGGGAACTTATTGAGCTTCCTGGGGAATATATTTCCATAATAATGGCCGGCTCTTTGTTAGTTATATATCTTGTATTTCAACCAACAAGGAGGTAAGAAATATGAAGGTATTAGTCACTGGAGGGGCAGGATTTATTGGTTCACACCTTGTAGATGCCTTAATGGAAAGGGGCTATAGAGTTAGAGTCCTCGACGATTTAAGTGCGGGGAGTCTTAAGAACATAGAGCAGTGGTTAGATAACAGCAGATTTGAGTTCATAAAAGGGGATATGAGAGATCCAAATATTGTAAAAGAAGCTGTAGAAGACGTTGATATTGTCTATCATCTAGCAGCAAACCCAGAAGTTAGGATAAGTGCTCAAAGCCCAGAGCTTCTCTACGAGACAAACGTTCTAATAACATACAACCTCCTCCAGGCAATAAAAGATTCAAACGTTAAGTATCTCATCTTTACATCATCTTCCACGGTATATGGAGATGCGAAAGTCATTCCAACACCAGAAGATTATGGTCCCCTAGAGCCAATAAGCGTCTATGGAGGTGCAAAGCTGGCTGCAGAGGCCTTAATTAGTGGATATGCCCACATATTCGAATTCCATGCAGTAGTATTTAGGCTTGCAAACATAATAGGGGCAAGGGCGAATCATGGAGTAATTTACGACTTCATAAACAAACTCAAGAAGAATCCTGAGGTTTTAGAAATTCTTGGAGACGGAACTCAGAGAAAAAGCTACCTCCACGTAAGTGATACTGTCGAGGGAATGCTTCACATCTTTGAGTACTTTAAAAAAGAAGGAAAAATCTACGATGTTTATAACCTAGGTAATGAAGACTGGATTACAGTTAAGGAAATAGCTGAAATTGTAAGTGAAGAAATGGGCCTAAATCCAGAATTCCGGTTCACGGGTGGAGTTGACGGTGGAAGAGGCTGGAAAGGGGATGTAAAGTTCATGTTACTCGACATAACTAAAGCAAAATCCACTGGTTGGAAGCCCAAAATGAATAGCTACGAGGCTGTGAGAAGAACTGTTAGGGAGCTTCTAAAGGCCTGATTTTTACTATTTTTAGTTGTATTTTTGTTTTAGTTTCTCAAATTCTTTTATATCCTATCATAAAATTTATAAAGAAGAACGCCGTCAAATTTTTGTAAAAACTTTTGAAGGTGGTAAAAAATGAAGATTAAAAATAACAAAATAATACTTGGTATACTCGTTGTTGGGGTTATTGTTATTTTAGCATCGACAGCAAGGGGATCTTTTTTGGATATAGCTGACTCCCAGGGAAACAGCATATCCAGTGGAGAATTCGACATTAGGATAGGAAAGGACAACAACAGGTTTTATGAGACACTAAAGCTCTTTGAACTTAAAGACATGAAGCCTGGAGACGTGGAAGATGTTAGTTTCTACATAAAGAACTATGGCAATGTAGAGGTTTCAAATATCTCAATTGTTTTGTATATTGTAGACAGAGAAGACGAATTATCCCCTGCAGAAAAGCCTTTTGACTTAACTGATGATGTAGGGGAGCTAAGCAAATGTATAACAGCCACAATCATTGCAAATGGAAGTGAAATAGTCAAAAGCAAGCTAAACAAACTTGCAGGCAAAGATATTTTGATATTTTCAGGAAAACTAAAGGAAAAAGAAGTGCTACCAGTTAAGTTTAGGTTCAAGTTCGATGGGGATTCAGGAAATGAATGCATGACAGACAGCGTAGAGGTAAGGATTAAGGTTATAGGTTCTCAGTAGATAATTTTTTAACCTTCTTTTTTATTTGAGCATTGATGAAGTTCTATGTTGAAATTTTGGGAAATATCCCTGAAATGGCCGTTGCAGAGGTGGAGGCCCTTTCGGAACTGGGAAAGGGTAAAGTAAATGGGAAGGATTATTTGTTTGTATGGGGAGAAGTAGAAGATCTGAAATTTTTTGAGAGACTCGGGATGGCTCATGAATATGGAATTTTGCTCTTTTCATCAGATTCACCAGAGGAGATAATAGAATTTTCAAAATCATGCAATTGGGAGGGTGTAATTAAGGGGAGTTTCGCCGTAAGAAAAGAAAGAATGGCGAATTGTATTTATGATATCCAAGACCTAGACAAGATAATTGGGGGAACAATATATTCAAAAGGCTTCAAAGTTAACCTCTCAAGCCCAACTACTGTTATTAGGATTTACTGTGGAGAAAAACTCTGGCTTGGAGTTAGAATAAGAGAATTTAAAGGAAAAGAATTCGAGAACAGAAAAGCAGACAGAAGACCATTTTCAAGACCAATAGCTTTGCCACCGAGAATCGCTCGAGCAATGGTAAATCTTACCCGAGCTACAAGGGAGTTGCTAGACCCATTTATGGGGACAGGAGGAATGCTAATTGAAGCGGGATTAATGGGGCTTAAAGTTTATGGTTTAGATATAAGGGAAGACATGGTAGAGGGAGCAAAGATAAACCTAGAGTACTACGGAATTAAAGACTACGTAGTTAAAGTTGGTGACGCCACCAGAATTAAGGAAGCATTCCCAGGAAAAACTTTTGAAGCCATAGCAACCGATCCTCCTTATGGGTCTTCAACAACACTCTCAATGGAAAGAGATATGCTCTATAAAAAGGCCCTAGAGAGCATGTATGAAGTACTCGAGGGGTATTTAAGCATAGCTTTCCCTGAAGATTTTGATGCCATTGATGTTGCGGAGAGCATAGGATTTAAAGTAATTGATAGGTTTTATCAGAGAGTGCACTCATCTCTTGCGAGATACTTCTACGTAATGAAGGTATGAGAGGTGATGAAAATGGCTGTCAAGGATTGTCCAGAATGTGGGGGAAGTGGAAAAGTTAAAGTTGGAGAAAAGGAGTGTTCAGTTTGTAATGGTTGGGGTTATGTTCCAGCTGACTTTAAGCTCACAGATCATCTAAAAGGATACAGAAATTTAGAGAACTTTGGAGTGGATGAAGAGGTAGACGAAATTCCTTGTCCAGAGTGTCATGGAAAGGGAACAGTTCCAGTTTATGACACTTGCCCAACTTGCGGAGGAACTGGAAAAGTACTTGCATGTGACATATGTGGAAAGGTTAAAGGCCCCTGGGAACCTGGGATGGAAACAACTTGGGTTTGTCCTGAGTGTGAAAGAAAGTTCAAAGTAGTGTACGTTCTTGACAATGCTTGTGATTATGAAGATGTGGAAATTGGAAGCTACTATAAAGGTGTAATTGACAGGGTAGAGAGGTTTGGAGTGTTTGTAAAGTTAAACAAGCACGTTATTGGGTTAATAAAGAAAAAAGACCTCTTAGGGAAGAGAGAATACAAGCTCGGTGATGAGATAATAGTGCAAGTTCTCGATGTAAGGCCTGACAAGAGAGAGATAGACTTTCTGGAAGCCCCTCTAACAAAATATAGGGAAGTTCATGTAAAGAAAGAGCTTCCAGTAACTCCAATTGAAGAGCTAAAAGAGGAACTCGTAGGTAGAACAGTAAAGATCAGGGGAAAGGTCACGCAAGTGCAGGTAACTGGGGGTCCAACTGTTTTTACCTTAACTGATGGAACTGGAATAACATGGGCTGCAGCATTTGAAGCTCCTGGAGTAAGGGCTTATCCAAACATCAATGTCGGCGACATAGTTGAGATCATAGGGAAAGTCTCATTCCACGCAGGAAGTATACAAGTAGAAGTTATAGACATGTACAGGCTCTGGGGGCCAGATGCTGCAGAAGTCAAGAGAAAAATTGAGGAAGAATTAGACAGGAGAGCCCAGCCAAGTGACGTTGGCTTCTTGGTTAAGAGCGAGGTTCTCGAGGCATTGAAGCCAAAGATCATGAAGGCGGCTTTCATGATAAGGAGGGCTATCTTCGAGGGTAGGCCAATAATTCTAAGGCATCACGCCGATACGGACGGATACACGGCTGGGGTAGCATTAGAAACTGCGATAATCCCGCTAATTGAAAAAGTGGCCCCAGATCCAGAAGCCAGGTGGCATCTCTTCAAGAGAAGACCTTCCAGGGCCCCCTTCTATGAACTAGAAGATGTGCTTAAGGATATCATATTTATGATGGAAGACCACATGAGATTTGGAGATGAGCTGCCCTTAGTTGTAATAGTAGATAACGGAGGAACAACAGAGGATATTCCAGCTTATAAGAGGCTAAAGGCTTATGGAGTAAAGATAGTAGTAATAGACCACCATGATCCAAGAGATTGGATAAGTGAAGACAAAGCTAAGGTTGATGAATACGTTGATGTCCATGTAAACCCACATCACGTGAAGCGTGGTTATTATGAGCTCACTGCAGGAATGCTAGCCACGGAAGTAGCACGTTATATAAACCCAGAGGTTGAAGATAGAATTAAGCACTTACCAGCAATTGCAGGAACGGGAGATAGGAGCAAGGCACCAGAATTCTACCAGTACTTGGAGTATGCAAAGGAGAAAGGACTCGACGAGGAAGACCTCAAAAAGATTGCTGAAGTTATCGACCACGAAGCCTTTTATTGGAAGTTCATGGATGGAAGGGGAATAATTGAGGAGATCCTTTTAATAACTGGGAACCTGCAGAGGCATAGAATGCTCGTTGAGGGAATTTACCCAGAAGTCAAAGAAAAGCAGGAAAAAGTCCTCAAAGCCGTCCTTCCTCATGTAAAGAGCGTCGTTCTTCCAAATGGCATTAGGTTTAACACAATTGATGTTGAGCTCTATGCTCCAAAGTTTGAGTATCCAAGCCCAGGGAAGCTATCAGGGATTATTCACGATCACTTCAAAGAACAATATGGAGAGGATTCGCCAATTCTAACCTTAGCCTATGGACCGGACTTTGCGGTTGTAAGAGCAAGTGATGGAATGGCCAAGTACAACTTTGACCTTAACAAGATAGTGAAGATTCTAGCAGAAAAACTCCCAGATGCTGGGGTTGAGGGTGGAGGACACAGCTATGCTGGTTCAATTAAATTCTTCGAAGGAAAGAGGAAAGAGGTTTTGGAGGCATTTGCAAAGGAGGTATTAAAACTAAAGGCTGGTGAATGAAATGCATCCAATTCTTGAAGCTTTCTGGTATATTCTTCCCGCATACTTTGCTAATTCTTCTCCAGTTATTTTAGGTGGGGGAACTCCTATTGACTTTGGAAAAACTTGGAGAGATGGAAGAAGAATCTTTGGAGACAGCAAAACGTGGAGGGGATTTTTAGGGGGATTAACAGTTGGAACGCTTATTGGAGTTATACAGCAAATAATTTATCCCTATTACCCTTCTCTTAGCCTGGCCTTCAAAGTTTCCTTTCTTTTGGCTCTTGGAGCCTTAGTTGGAGATCTAATTGGAAGTTTCATAAAAAGGAGGCTCAATTTGCCCCCAGGTTATCCTGCAGTGGGTCTAGATCAGTGGGGATTCCTAATTTCAGCACTATGCTTTGCATACCCAGTACATACAATTCCTACAGGAGAAGTTCTACTTCTCTTAGTGGTCACTCCTCTTATCCACTGGGGGACCAATGTCCTTGCGTACAAGATGAAATGGAAAAGTGTTCCTTGGTAATTACTTTGCATATTGGGCATAGTGAACAAGGGCCTTAAGAAGATCGTTAAATCCCTCATACGTGACTAAGGATAGGAGTATAGGCTTCTGTTCGAGTCTTTTCTCGACTATCTTTGCCAACTCTTCAACTTTCTCCCTGGGAACTAAATCAATTTTATTTATCACAACTATGATTGGCTTTTCGTATCTAAACTTGAGGATATAGTGAAGCTTTTCCATTCCTCTGTGAAGGCCCTTCGTTGCATCTATCATGTGAATAATTATATCAGCCCTTATTATCTCGTTTATTAGCTCTTTAAATGCTTCCTCGCTCAAGACTTTTCCCCTAATTTCTTTTTCTGGGTCAAATAACCCAGCTGTGTCTATCAGTACAAGCTCATCTGCCCCACCAAAAGGGTTCTTAATTGTCTTCGGCAACTTTATCTTTCCAAAAGCTCTCTTTATTGTTCCCTTCGTGGTACCTGGAACTTCTGAGACTTCTGAGATTTTCCCTCCTAAGAGAGCATTCATCAAGGTTGATTTACCTACATTTTCAGCACCAATTATCGCAACCTTTATCATATTTCACCCCACAATTTATTCCAGCTTGGGGGATATAAAAGATAAGGAAGGGAGGAACATGAAACGGGTAAAATTGGGACACCACTTTTATTATATAGTGACTCCAGAGGAACTTAGAAATGGGAAATTCAAGGGGAAAAACATTGTCATTGAAGGAGAGATAGAGAACAAGCCTATCATAGAATTTTTACCTATGGAACTGCCGAGTTACAGAACAACTTTCAAGATCTCGGGCTTAAAAATAGAGTTTGCTGGAACCCCCTACATAAAGGCGGGGGAGAAAGTGAAGGTTTATGGAGTTTTTGTTGGAGATGGAATAATTGCAAGGGCAATTGAAACTAATGGTGCTGTGTATATAAGCGAAGAGTAGGGATGAAAGCATGATAGACCTAATCCTTCTAGCTGGAAAATTAAAACGAATTCCCAGGATGGGCTGGCTAATTAAAGGAGTTCCAAATCCAGAGAGTGTCGCCGATCATTCATATAGAGTAGCATTCATAACCCTCCTCCTAGCCGAAGAACTAAAGAAGAAGGGAGTTGAAATCGATGTCGAAAAGGCCCTAAAAATAGCAATAATTCATGACCTCGGAGAGGCCATTATTACAGATCTCCCCCTTTCTGCTCAAAAATATCTAAATAA
The DNA here is from genome assembly GCF_030153625.1 of Pyrococcus sp. Taxonomy (NCBI): domain Archaea; kingdom Methanobacteriati; phylum Methanobacteriota; class Thermococci; order Thermococcales; family Thermococcaceae; genus Pyrococcus; species Pyrococcus sp. The sequence goes on from NZ_JASKLM010000009.1 coordinate 28,218, forward strand.
AGAAGAAGCTGAAGCAAAAGCCCTAAAAGACGTCCTTCCGGAATATACAGAGTTATTCGAAGAGTATTCAAAAGCATTAACTTTAGAGGGACAGCTAGTCAAGATTGCTGATAAACTTGACATGATAATCCAGGCATATGAGTACGAACTTTCCGGCGCTAAAAACTTAAGTGAGTTTTGGAATGCATTGGAAGACCTAGAGAAATTGGAAATTTCGAGGTATCTAAGGGAAATTATAGAGGAAGTTAGGAGGCTGAAAGATGATCATTGAAAGCATTGTTGCATTTTTCTTGTCCCTCACACTAACTCCTTACATTGCATCTCTAATGAAAAAAGCCAACATAGTTGGAAGAGATGTGCATAAAGTGCAAGAAGTTCTTGTCCCGGAGATGGGAGGACTAGCACTTCTAATTTCGATTTCATTAGCTTCTTTTTTTACCAACATCCCTGGTTGGATAGTTTCAGTTTTTCTCCTTGTAGGGGTTGTTGGAGTCATAGATGACCTTGTAAACCTAAAGCAGTCACATAAAGTTTTTTTAACAATACTAGTTTCAATGCCAGTCCTCTTTAACCTGGAACGGAACTTTCTGGTTGTATTTAACCACAAAGTATATTTAGGCATCTTTGCCATAATTTTCCTTTGGCTCTATGTTCCATTTGTTGCAAATCTAGTGAACTTACTTGCAGGATTTAACGGTTTAGAGGTTGGATTATCATCTATAATTCTATTTGCCCTGTTTGTACTTTCCAAAAACATGAAAGAGCTCGCTCTTATAGGATTTTTTGCCGGCCTGGGATTCTTAATCTGGAATAAATACCCTGCAAAAGTTTTCCCAGGAGACACTGGAACTTTATCTCTTGGAGCTTTAATAGGACTAGTTACGATAACTTCTGGCCTTGAGACTCAAGCCACTATTCTCTTGCTTCCCCACATAATTGACTTTCTCTTAAAGATGAAGGTCAGATTCAAAGGAAAGTCCATTGGAAAAACAAAAGTCTTAGAAGATGGAACTTTGTTGCCCCCTCCATATACCTCTTTCCTGGGAATTATGATTAGAGCTTTAAACAAAGTTTGGAGAGCTACTGAACCCCGTCTTGTCCTATCTACATGGTTAGTAGAAATGTTATTAGCCCTTCTGGTTATTGCTCTTCTATAATCTTCACCATTCCAAATCCTAGATTCGTTTTTTCTCCAAATCCATTTTCGTACCCAAATTTTGCAATTTCTTTGGATCCATAGTATCTAAACACCATGAGAGATCCTCTAATGTATGAATCCTTGACAATAAGTCTCGTAGGCTTGAACTTTATGAGTTCAATTCTGAAGTCTTTATCTTCAGGTAAATCTCCCATAACCTCATGATATCTCAGGAGCATCACTTTTCTAAGCCTGTCTAAGAACAATTCATCGTGAGGATAAAGATCCCAATGTTTAAGCTTATCACCCTCAAATTTCACAGTTCTAACTACTATAGGGCTTAATGTTGAAAATATGTTTACATTTTTTATTTCTTTGCTCTTTAGAGCCTTTATGTCCGCAACTAAAAATCCTACATCGCCTATTTTAAATTCTGGGCTTTTTTCAATACCCTCTACGATTCCCTTAATTATCTCCTTGTTTGAGGATGAAATGTAGAGAGAGATATCATCCGACAAAATCTTTATTCCCTTCTCGGGTATTATCTCTCTCTTTCTTATGATTATTCTTGAAAACGTCCAATACCCGTGAGGGGATTCCAAAAGCTTCACTATTCTTGGTTCTATAGCCCCAGCCTTTTCGACTATTTGGGAATATAGCTCGTAGTTGTAGTTGAACGGAATCACTGGGTTATCTTGAAGTGGCAATAATTTTATCTCAATTCTCATCTAGTCCCCTCCCTTATTTCATGTTAAGCTTGTTTTTATTTCCAGATAAATAAAGATAAAAGATTTCCGCTCAGCTGGATGTTGAAAACGGAACTAAAGTTGCTGACGCTATAAATACTGCCCAAATTATAATGGCCAATACTTTTCTACTCCACGTAAGGGGAGTCACTTCATCCAAGGCCCCTGGGTTTCCTACCCTTCCCATAATGAGAATTAACAATCCCCATAAGAACCATCCTGGCCAAAGGTAGCTCAGTCCTATAGCTACAAAACCCAAAGCATAAGTTAGGACTCTGTGAACCTTTTCAGGAAGGAAGGCTCTCGCTATATGTCCTCCATCTAGTTGAGCCGCTGGAAGAAGGTTCAAGAACGTCACAAGGATTCCCACCCAACCAGCTATTGCCAGTGGGTGAAGGATAATTCCAAAGCCCTCCGGCACATCTCCAATGACCAGCTTTGACAGCCCATAGAATATCAAGTTCATACCAAAGTATATAGTTCCTTCCCCCTGAAGGTAATCGACGGGGACTAAGGGGGATAACCTAAGCCCTATTGCTGTAACGGGAATGGCGACAATAAGCCCAACAAGAGGACCACTAGCTCCAAGATCTATTGCGGCATTTCTGGTGGGAATTGGGGATTTCACCCTAATTATTGCTCCAAGAGTTCCAATAAAAGATGGAAATGGAATGAAATACGGAAATGTGGATTTTACGTTATGAATTGTGGCCGCTATTTTGTGTCCCATTTCATGACTTCCTAGAATGGATATTATTCCCAGGGAGAAGGCCAAGGCATTCAAATACAAATTTTTAATTCCTGGAAGGTTAAGGTCTTCAAGTGTTTTCACGTAATTTAAGGAGAGAATGTAGCCAGCAAAGAACGTACTTAGAAGTGTTAGTATGAACAAAGCAATTCCAACAAGAGGATTTTCTTTGTCTTCATATAATTGAGCTGGGAACACATAAAGAACTATTTTCCCCTCTCTTCTCTTAAGAGCAAGCCAATAGCCAAATTTTTCAGCTTCTCTCAAAACTTCCTCAAAGTTTTCAGTTTTTATTCCAAGAACCTCGTAAGCGTAAACTTCTCCCCTATGCTCAATTAACTCGCCAAGGTCATAGTGCTCTCTTAGGAAGTCCTCAAAGCTTGGCTTCTCCTCTTCCTCTATGTCAAGCTCATAACCAACAAGTATCATATCCCCTCCACAAACAGGACATCTGCCAGGAAGGAGAGGCTGGGTTTTGTCTAAAACTTCTCTATGCTTGCAGTTAACGCACTCATAAATCCCCCTGGGCAATAATCTCCACCTCCCCTCTCTCACCATCGACTCTTACCTTCATGCCACTCTTTAATTTTGAAATATCAATTCCAGTTACTAGGGGAATTCCTGCGATTATAGCGCCCACTGCCACTATTGCCTCTGCCTCTTCGACAATTATAGCTTTAGGTCCAGTCCCTTTCTTCGCGAGAGCATAGATTACATATGACCCAACAGTTGATCCCTTTCCCCTGGGAAATGCAAGTATCTTTCCTGTTATCTTTTCCCCTTGTATGTCGCTTTCAGGATCAGTGATTATTCCCGTGTTTGGATCCACTCCTCCTAAAAATGAAAGGGGCTTCCTTGAAACTACTAGTTCACCCTCTGCAACTCCCTTTACTATCCCCCTCCCTTTGAGCTTCATCATGGAGCCCCCATTATAATGTTCTCAGTTGTATCAAGAAGAACTTTTAGCCCAAAAGATTTTAGGTAAAATGCCGCCTTTCCGCTGTCCGTTGCTACCCCAGAATACCACTCCTTTATTGGCGAAACAACAAGACAAACGTCAGGTAAAAGCTTTCCGTTGTACCTTTCAATGATCTCGGTATATCCCAAGTAATCCGCCAAGGCTTTGATGCCCCGGCTAACTGTGATAAATAGAGGTATCTTCAAAGGCTTATCTCTCATTCTCAACAATTCAGCTATTTCCTTTATTTCCCTTAATGAAGCGTGAGGACACCCTAAGAGGATTATATCAACATCTCCCCAATCAACGGAGAATCTCTGCCTGACATCCTCTAAATCCTTTCTTCCAATTTCGATCTTTTCTATCTTGTCAACTATTGCCCCTCTCCACTCAGGGGTGGATCCCTCTACATGATACAATCCAACTCCACCGCTAGCTGCCATGCTTGCCCCTAAAGCTTTCAAGTCTTCGGTTGTAGGTGCTATTCCTCTTATGTATGGAACTCCATTCTCGACAATCTCTCCAATTTTATAGCCGAGAAGAGAATATTCTGTGCGAGATTTTAGCTTATCTTTTACTTCAATTATATGAGTAGCTTTTCTGTTCTCCTCTAAATGAAGTCCATAGTTGGGAGTTTTTCCCACAATTGCTGCAGCTAAGCTTGAGGGGCCTCCTTCCCTATTTGTCCTAGCCCCTAAAACAGAATTTGCAAAGATTACAGCAGAGCTTTCGCTCCAAGCTAGATGATCTCCATACTTTGGAAGGTTAGGCCCATAGTAGGGAGTGCATGTGGATGTAATTTCAACTCCCATCTTCCTGTAAAGTTCAATTATTTCCGCTTGCTTTTCCATAAAGTCTTCATCGCCAATTCCCGCTGGATTTAAGGTAGTATACACCGAAACTTTAGCTCCAGCTTCCACAAAGTCTCTAAGGAATTCTATTCCTTCATCGCCAATATTTTTATAGCTAACTCCTGCTATTTGAGCGCTTTTTATTGGTATTAACCTGTCTGCATTGTAGATATCACCCAGGGCAACAAGTATCTCCATGGCTTTTTGTATTGCAGGCCCATATTCTCCAGAAAGAGCTAGTTCTTCCTCTTTTGTTAGGTACATTTTCCCACCTAATAGAAGTTTAGGTTTTGACGTTTAAAAGATTTTTAAAAGAAAACGATGGTAGCCCCGCCGGGATTCGAACCCGGGTCGCGGGATCCAAAGTCCCGCATGCTTGGCCGCTACACCACGGGGCTATGCCCAATCACTGCTTTATTCATGCACTTATAAATTTTACGAAACAAAAGAAGCTCAATAATAGCCCACTAGTCTTCAAAACACTTCAAAAAGGCTCCACACGTTCAAAGGCTTCTTAAGTTCTCATTTTATTTTGGAAGATCAAAAAGAGAACTCCTCAACAGTGAACCTTTCTATTACTTCCTCGAGACCCTCTTCTGGAGTGTGAATAAACCCACATCTATCACAGACAAGCGCACTACCCTCTCTTCTTAAGGGAGAAAAGCATACTGGACATCTGTACTCCTCTCTTAAAAGGCTATCAAATATCTCATCTTTCATTACAAGAATTTTCAAGTCGTTTTCCCAATCTTCATGCACCATACCCCAATAGGGGAGAGTTAGGATTTCACTATCCCCTACTATCAAAGGATTAATTCCTATACTCCTTATTCCATGAGGAAGCTTTTGTGCTGGCTCAATTGAAACAACATGTTGATTGTAAAATTCCAGATATTCTGCCCTAATTGTTATTCCTTTTGATAATCTTGTCTTCAGTGGAAATACTTGAAGAATTAACTTTTCGTTTTCTAAATCCCAAGTTGCGGTTACTCCCGTCGATTTTCTCTGATAAAAGAGCAAAAATGCGTCTTCTTCCCAATTTTCAGAAAAGTGAGAGAAGCCAAGCTTCGAAAGTGCTTTTCGGATGAAGTTTGGCTTTGGTAATGAACCATAATTCAAAATATACTCCCCTATCCATCCAGCTAATGCCATTGAATATCCTAAATAGACCTGCCTCTGAACTCTCAGGTATGCTATACTCGGGAGTATCTTCATTTCAAAGAAAATTTGTCATTGAGGTATATACACTTTTCCCTGGACGAGGAGATATAGGAAATACATATAGATTGCCAAAAGTACTGTGGCAGTTTTCCTGCCAACTTTGTGATTTCTATATAAGGACACTGTTAATATTGCCATGACGAGAAGGGTTATCGGCATGACTATACTCCTTATAGAGTCATCCACGACAATTGGCCTTATCAATGAAGCAATCCCGATTACCATAAGAATGTCCAGAATATTTGCCCCAATTATGTTTCCGACGCTTATGTTGGGGATCTTTTTAAGCGTTGCAGTGAGGGAGTTTGCAAATTCGGGAAGAGAGGTTCCAATGGAAACTAGAGTAACTCCTATGATAACCTTAGGAACTCCCAGGGAAGTTGCTATCTCAACGGCACTATCAACCACAAGGTTTGCACCAAATATAACAAGCCCCGCCGACAAAAACAGAATCACAACATTCTTTATAACATTCCCCCTTTCCTGGGCGCTCAACTCTTCAAGGCTAATGTGCTTTTTATAGAGGTAGTACAAGAATGCGAAATATAGAAGAATTAATGTCAAGCCATCAATTCTGCTTATCACACCATCAAACATCAAAAGCCACGCGTAAATTGTGATTCCAAGCATTATGAGAGAATTCTTTGGTGCTATTTTGTCCACATTTAAAGGCATAATCATAGCAGAGACCGCAAGTATCAAAGCTATGTTAGCGAGAGCACTCCCCACAGCATTTCCAAGAGCTATGCTACTTTCACCCTTAAATGAGGAAATTGCTGAAACTGTAACTTCTGGAAGGGTTGTCGCTATACTGGCAAGAACAAGGGCAATCAAAAACTCACTAACACCAAATGATTTGGCGATTTTCGTGGCTGATTCAACAAATATATCACTACCTTTAACTAAAAGCATTAGGCCTACAACAAAGAGTAGAACCTCCACCAACATGTTCATTGTCCTACCCGTGAGAATGTTAGGAGAGGATTTTAAAAATATTGTTGCAAACTGTAGTCTACATATCCTTTGATTGCTCTATTTTGTACTTCTCTTCCTTTCTTAAAACTATAGAAACCAGCGTGTTTACTTAAGTCGCTCTTTTCGGGAGTTCTCTAAAAAGTTGTTAAGAAGAGATGTTTTTATTAAACTGTTGCTTGTAGTGCTCCTTCCGTTAATTACTGAGCTTAACTCAGTAATCTAGCTCTTTTTTGGCCAGAGAACTACGAATTTTCCCTTGTCACTATTTTGAACTATATTTTCAATCCACCTTTTGTAAAAGAGATATGCCGAATAGTTATCTTCATAAATGTATATTAAGCCTCTGGCTTTTGTTTTGTTGTCTTGTTTCTCAAAATAAAAGGCTCCCCTATAGTTGGGATAAAACTGATAAGCAAACACTGTGACTGTTGGGTATATTGTTCCATTTATATCAATAAGACTCAGCCAATATCCAGAGGCTCTTCTATGCACAATGTTATCTTTTTTAGTTTTTTATTCTCTAGTGGTAAATCTCCTGACCAACCAGACACTGTCGTTCCGTAGTTTGCATATCTTATTGGCAACCCAAGATAGTAACGTTTTTCTTTTAGAGGCTCAGAGTTGACTGTCTTAATTATACTGTCCTCTTTGACTTTCTCAAGGGCATGAGACAGAGTGTAGTCAGCAAACTTGAATCTGAATCCGTCAATGAATTTTCTACCCCTTCTTCTACCCAAATACCAGCGACCAAAATTATCAAGAGCTTTTATCCACGTTTCTTTTTTACCAGAAGCAGCCCACTCTTCATTTGTGAATACTAATGAATTTTCTTGATCAAACGTTGGATAGTTCGGATAATGCTCCTTTTCCCTACCACTCTGCTCAAATTTAATATCCAACTCTCTAATAGCTTTATTAAACTGGGAAACAACATTAGAAAGTTCCTGGGAGAATTTTTTCAGGGAATCGAATTTAGTGAAATTTAAAGTAACATCTCCCTCAGCATTTGTTACTTTCAAACTTCCTGCCCCTCGTCTTGCTCGAAAACCAAAACCTCCGAGGTTTATTGTCATCCATAGAGAAGCTTCCGCTAGACGGAAATATCTTTCATCAGTAGAAGATAAGGAAATACTAAACTTTGAGCCTACATCAAAGTATTCGAAACGAGTTTTTATATCTATTTTTTTAGTTTTTCTATTTCTGCGTTTGTCTAACACTGAAAAGAAGAAATAATCAACATATTCTGACCATACTATAATGGTTTTATCTGCCCAACTAGAAGCTTGTCGGTATATATTTCCTTTCTTAACATCTTCAACTTCAGCTCGAACAAAAACTCTGCTTTTGTTTCTAGTAGAGCCAAAAATCTTTTCCTCTACTTCTTTGAGAGCTTCTATATTATTCCCAAAGTATCCTCCAGCCAAAGCCCTGAACCACCACCTCATAACCCCTTTAACACTAGCAGAGCTAAACTCAGGACTTCTAGCATCAGCACCTCGCATGAAGAGTGGGGTAATTGCTTCAAGATCAAAAATTGCCTCATACATTGGCATCCCTCCATGAGAGCAGAGCAATGAAATGTGTACTACTACAATTAAGTTAAAATTATACTATAAAAATCTTCCGGCAAATGTTCCACTATTTAGGAATATATTATAATCCATCAATAGAATTCCATCACAATATAATCACAGAGTAATTAAAAAAAATTTAATAATTAAGGAAGGCACATTAATCAACGAATGCCTTCCCCCCTATGAGGTCTCTTATTTCTCTTGTAGCTTCAGGATAAACTCTCTTGAATGTAACTCTCCATCCTCCCTCTATCTCCTCAATATCCTCTATCTCTATTTCCAACCCTAGTTTTTCAAAGTGTGTTACCATCTTATATGCTGTCTCAATTTTTCTAACTCTAACTCTGAATCTCTCTGCAATTACATCTCCCTGGGTAACGTCGTGAATGGCCTCAACAAGAGGTTGAAGCAGAGCTTTCCCAAGTTGCAATGCCAAGTTATGGAGTTCTTCCCCCCTAATTTTCTTTTCCGCTATGTAGAAGGCTAATCTTGAAATTCTACTAGTAAAATATCCCCCAGGAAGCTCGTAGAATACTCTTGCACCTATTTTTATATCGTTAATATTCGCATAAGGCGTCACATACTTTACAATTTTTTTCATATCTGGGCTTTTCATAACTATTCCTTCTCTTCCCTCTCTGCTAAGCCTCTCAACTAACTCATAGAGATCATCTATATTTTTATAGGAGTATCTTCCAAAGACCTCCACGTGATTTATACCATACTCTTCGGCGAGCTTGAGTCTCTCCTCTACAGGCAGGCTACTACCTGTTTTGATGTCCTGAATATCGAATAGGAAGAATTGGATGTCCTCTTTTACATATGGAGGCCCTTCCACCAGATAAGGACTTTCAGGGCCTGCCATTTCCCCAACTAATACCAAATCCTTATGATCTTTAAAGAATTCTTCTGGAACGAATTCAGCAATTCTTTCGGTAGTGTAAGGACAAATAAATCCTCCCCTAGTTATTCCGAGAATCCTATCTTTGAACTTCACAACTCTAACATTGTACCCATCAACTTTCTCCTCAACGTAGAACTCAGAGGACTTAAAGATTTTTCTAACTCCAGCTGAAAGGTTTACAATCCTCTTGATGTGAGGAAAGCCAAAAACAGTTGTCCCGTCTTCAAAAAGTACAGTTCCCCTCCTCAGTTTTCCAACTGAATTCTTAAACCTAAGATATCTAATGCCTTCAAACTCATCCTCCATAATTCCGCCCCTAGCTTCAAGAATCTCTACTTTATCTTCGGGAATTCCCAGGGTATAAAGGAGCTCCTTAAACTTCGAGCTTACCATATTTTCCACCCTAATTTAGAGTTCTCGAAGAAGATTTAATAATGTTCCCTATAATAGTCAATATTGTTATGAAATATGAAAGATTTATAAAGATATGAAAAATTATATTGTAGTGGTGGCTTGCTATGTTTGAGAATGTAAGTACATTCGAGGAGGCATTTAATAAGCTACTTAAAGAAGTGCTGGAATTTAACCTGGAGAATCCCTTTGAAGATGCTAAAAAAGTTATCTGCATTGAGCCACATCCCGATGACTGCGCCATAGGAATGGGTGGAACTATAAAAAAACTTTCAGATGAGGGAGTTGAGGTAATCTACATCTGCATGACTGATGGATACATGGGAACTACTGATGAGAAGTTATCTGGGCACGAATTAGCCCTTATAAGAAGAAGAGAAGAGGAAGAAAGTGCAAAACTTCTGGGAGTTAGAAAGATATACTGGCTAAATTATAGGGATACCGAACTCCCATACTCCAGAGAAGTTAGAAAGGATCTTGTAAAGATAATAAGAAAAGAGAAGCCAGATGGTGTCTTTGCTCCTGACCCTTGGTTACCATACGAATCTCATCCAGATCATAGGAGAACAGGATTCCTTGCAATAGAATCTGTAGCATTTTCACAACTTCCGAACTTCTCAAATATCGATATAGACATCGGCCTAAAGCCGCACTCAGTGTCCTTTATAGCTCTCTATTACACTCACAAGCCGAATTACATCGTAGATATAACTGACCTCATGGAGTTAAAGCTGAAAGCAATAAGAGCTCATAGGAGTCAATTTACAGACGATATTTGGGAAACGTGGGAACCTTTCTTGAGAACCGTGACCATGTTCTATGGAGAGAAGATAGGAGCAAGATACGGAGAAGGATTTAGAATAATGCCCGGATTATTCTACCACATAACTCCATTTGCTGATCTCATATAAGTTCTTTCTCCACCATTAATTTTATCTCTTTTACAAATTTATCCAAGGGCATCGTGTCAAGCCCAAATCTTCTCATATGTTCGTATCTTTTTAAATCATCGGTTATTAGTAAACTCCTTGTATATATCGCCGTTGCTGCTGTCAATACATCTTCCATATCAGGAATTACGCCTTTTCTCATTAAATCTGCTTCAATTTGAGCAGCTTTTATAGCTATATCTCTGGTGAGGGGTACTATGTTGTAGATATCTTTCAGCACATCTAGCTCAACTTCAATGTTCTTCTTTAGATATGCTCTTGCAGTAAGGTAACGATATACAGTAACTATCGACAAATTTACTGTAAACTTCGCCACCGTTATCTCTAGTATTCTTTTCATACTTTGGGAGTGCATTTTTATCAAGGCTGGACTATCAAAAGTTATATCTGGTGGGAGGGGCATTTTTAACTCCCCTTCTTTTTCTTTAGCATGGTGATTAAGGTTTCTGCTTCTTCGTCATTTAGTATTATTTTATCGACTTTTTTGTCCAATTCAACGAGATGCCAAGTCTCTATTAGTCTTTGCAGGACTTCATCATATGATCTGGCTTCCATTTTGTCCTTAAGCATCTTAATTTTTTTCCACGTAGTTTCATCGACTGCTATTGTCTTCATTCAATCCCCTCCGCTACAATCATTTTATATGTTTCAACACTTCTCCTTCTTGGAATTCTTTCTTTAGTTATTAGATCTACTTCGTATAACCCAAATCTAATTTTAAATCCCATAGCCCATTCATAGTTGTCAGTCAGTGCCCAGTGGAAGTATCCTCCCACCTTTATTCCATTTTCTATCAACCTTTTAACTTCTCTAACGTGGTCAACAATGTATCTTGGCCTTAGTATATCTTTTGAATCAGCAATACCATTTTCTGTTATGAAGATATCCTTTTTATATTCTGCAGCTTCCAGAGTAGAATCATAGAGACCTTGGGGAAATACCTCCCAACCAAAATCGCTTGTTGGATTATTATCTGGTGATATGCTGTTTGGATTTCCAGAGTATCCGTACCCTTCAACTCCAACAAATGTAACTAATGGCAACTCTTCATATTTTGGTTCGATGTGCTTAACAACTTCTCTGGTGTAATAGTTGTTTCCAATCCAATCATTTCTCTTTAAGTGTGGGATTTTGGTGTATTCACCTGTAACTTCTAGGTCAACATTTCCTCTATTTACCGCCTCTAAGAACAACCTATTGTGGAAAAGATCATAGTTCTCTGCGGCTTTTACATGCTTGGGATCATTTGGATCAAATGGATACGCCGGAATTATGTTGAGGATTATTCCAACAGGTTTAGATGAATATTCTTTTATTGCATCATATGCCCTAGCATGAGCCACTATCTGATTAATTATCGCTCTTTTGGCTGCAGATGGATTAAGGATCCCCGGAGGCCAGCCAACGTACGGTGCCAAATACCCGAGCTCAACTGTTACCATCGGCTCATCAAATGTTGCCCAATAATCAACGTATTGATCAAACTTCCAAGCTACATAGGCAACATATTTTACAAATTCCACTATTGTTTTCTCATCTACCCATCCCCTTGCCCTAGCCTTCTGAAAATTTGCTCTAACTGCTATTGGATCGTGGATCCATATTGGATTAGTCTGATGATTTAATGTAACGAATGTTGTGAATCCAAGCTTTTTTAAGTTTCTTAAGACATTTAGGTAGTGTTCTACTTCCCTATGATTAGCGAGTTGGTCAAGTTCCTCCAGGTTTTCTTTTTTTATCTTTATCCTTTTTATCAGCCCATACCCATCCCTCTCAACCTTAACATCTACGCTAAAAGTAGGGCATGGAAAAATTCTGCTCCATTCTATCGTTAATTGGTAAGCGTTTAAACCTAGATCTTTGGCCAATCTGTGGTCTATCTCATAAAGGTCATAGTTGTTTATTCCTTCTTCAGGTAAATCTCCACTGACGAGCTCATTTTTAATGTTGTATGGGTCTCTGACCCAATGCCACCAATCACTTCTAGTGTCTATGTTTTTTCTATAGGGATCTCCCATTTCAAACTGGAATGCCGATTGAACGACTCCCCAGTAAAATTCCATAAACTTCCCCTTACAGAATTATATGTTTCAGTGTTTTTATAATTTTGCATCTTCCACCATATTAAATCTAGCTATAGGACTTGGCACGTTCAATCCTTACCTAGTTATAACCAAAAAGTTTATATAGGATCTCAATTTTTTATAAATCTGACTAAATTATAATGAGGTGACATGCTATGAAGAAATACCTTGCTACAGTTTTAGTTGCTGCCCTAGTTTTGAGCAATCTTGGAGTAGTTCTTGCAGCAGAAGAACTTCCAAGAGAAGAAACACTGTATACCGCCAATAGCTCCCCGCCAACCAATGCAAATCCCCTTCAGGGGAGTAACATAATACCAATAGCCGGGTTGGTGTTTGAACCACTGTTTATGTTGAACTTCATGAAAACAGAACTCATTCCTTGGCTTGCAGACTATGGAAAGTGGGTAAACAACAATGTATTTGAAGTTAAGCTAAGAGAAGGAACTAAATGGCAAGATGGCAAGTCTTTAACAGCTAATGATGTTAAGTTCTCATTTGAATACTACGAGAAAGTCGGACTTAAGGACTGGTCAAGGTATGGACTTACTGAGATTAAAGTTGTAGACGACAGAACAGTACAATTTGTTTTTAGTGGGACTCCAAACGTCTGGGCATGGAGAAACGAGCTTTATAGTGTTTTAATTCTTCCAGAACACATCTTCAAAGATCTCGATCCCCAACAGGTCACCCAGATGACATTCTTGGGAGCTGAGCAAAAATACTTGGTTGGTTCAGGGGCATATAAACTTTACAAAGTTGTCGAACAACAAAAGGCAATATTCGTGAGAAACGACGATTGGTGGGGTGCGAAGTACTTTGGACTACCAAGTCCCAAGTACATAGTCCAGCTTTACGTTGGTTCAAATGATCAAGCAGCAAACATGTTCCTTAAGGGGGATCTTGATGTAGGTACTTATTACGTGGATATAGTTGAACTCAAGAAGCAGAACCCCTACATAGTCAGCTGGCTCGATAGGCCACCCTACTTCCCACCCGTTGTTCCTGTTATCATGTATTTTAACGTTAAGCACAAGCCTCTAGACAATCCACTTGTAAGAAAGGCCATAGCTGAGGCAATTTGTCCCTCTCAAATAGTCAAACAAGGTCCAATCAGTGACCTCCCAGACCAAACTCCACTGGGTAACGTCATGAAGCCATGGAAGGAGAAGATAGGGGTTAGCCAGCTAATTGAGAAGTATGGATGGAAGTACTGTAACCCAAGTGAAGCCGCTGAACTATTAGACCAAGCTGGAATCAAAGACATTGATGGAGATGGAATAAGGGAGTATAATGGACAGGATCTTGTTCTAACATTTGCCGCATGTGGAGTATGTAGTGACTGGATGCAGGCTGTAGAAATTGTAGTTAACCAGCTAAAAGCAGTGGGAATAAAGGTTGACGTCAAGAAGTACGATTGGGGAACAATGGTTAGCAAGCAACAAGCAGGTGAATTTGATTTAACAATGCACTGGGCTGGAACGTTTAAGCCCGATCCATACAGCGTCTATTACGACCTCCTCTACTACAAGAGTGACCAAGAGAAGGGTGGAGCAAACTTTGGCAACTACTACAATTCAAAGGCAAATGAGTTGCTCGATGAACTTGCAAAGACACCAGATGAAGCAAAGCAAGTTCAACTTCTTGCCGAGCTGACAAAGATATGGCTCCAAGACATTCCAGCAGTCCCACTCTACATGGGTACATTATTCTATGAAGCAAACACCCAATACTGGGCCAACTGGCCAAATGAAGACAATCCGTATGGTGTACCCATCTTCTGGCCAGGCTTTGGTACCTGGGGTACAGCTCTAGCCTTCCTGGGAGTTAGACCAGCAAAAGCAGTAAGCCCAACTACTTCCACAGTTATCCAGGAGAAGACCGAGACAGTTACCCAGGAGAAAACTAAAACAGTAGTTCAAACCGTTACAGTAACTCAAACTCCAACAGAGACTGCAACGTCACCAACAGAAACTGAAGGAATTTGTGGGCCCGCAATTTTAGTAGGTCTAGCTGTAGTCCCACTCCTTCTAAGAAGGAGGAGGCGTTGAGTTTCTTCTTTTTCTAAATTTTTCTAGGGGGGAGTGTTATGGGGTTTAAAGAATATCTAAAGAGGAAAATTATTGTTTACCTCCTGACGTTTATTTTTGCTGTAACTTTAAACTGGTTACTTCCCAGGCTCATGCCCGGGGATCCAATTCAAATTATGATTAATTCTGCCTTAGGATTATCTCCCCAAGAGAGGGAAATATTATTGAGATTTTATGAAGAATTATATGGATTAAATAAGCCCCTTTACGCTCAGTTTGTTAGCTTCTGGGTGGCCCTCTTCAAAGGGGATTTGGGATACAGCATACTTTATAGAGCTCCCGTTTCAAGGTTACTTAAGAATGCCCTCCCATATGACATTGCAATTTTGTTCCCAGCTATAGTATTAAGCTGGGTGATAGGAAACTGGTTGGGGGCACTAGCAGGCAAGAACAAAAGATACGACACATATATGATGCCCCTATTTTATTTCCTAGCCAGCATGCCATACTTCTGGTTTGCAATGCTCCTCGTATACTTTGTTGGCGTAAAAGCCGGAATTCTTCCTTATCAAGGCGCCTACAGCCCTAACCTAGTTCCAAGCCTTTCTCTAAGATTCATCGTGGATTTCCTTAAACACTGGATAATGCCATTCCTCAGCTTATTTGTTGTAATGATTGGTAGCTGGGCAATTGGTATGAGAAATATGATAATATACGAGTTAGAAGCAGATTACGTAAGATACTTGGAGGCCCTTGGAGCAAGTGAAAAGTTAATGACAAAACACGCATACAAGAATGCAATTCTGCCTCAAATTACAGGACTTGCACTCCAGCTCGGTCTAATGGTAGCAGGAGCAATAGCTACTGAGATCGTCTTTAACTACCCAGGAGTGGGAGTTCTCTTAATGAGAGCTGCAATGAGCCAGGACTACTTCCTTCTTCAAGGAGGCTTTCTAATGATCGTGATCTCAGTTCTCGTCGCCAACTTCGTGATAGATATCGTCTATGCCCTCATTGACCCACGTGTTAGGGCTAGCTATACGGAGGGATGATGAATGGAAACAATAAAGCTTGCCTTCAAAAATAACAAATTCAAGTTTGGATTTGGAGTATTGATGGCATTCATAATCTTTGGGCTAATCGGCCCACTCTTTACATCATTTGCAAGTGATGGGTTGTATTATGAACAAGTGGGTAAAATCAAGATTGCCTCTTACTCAACTAAAACTCTTCCTCCAATGACCAGGGAAAACATAACTACATACACTGGAAAAAGCGTCGAAGTCCTGCACATCCTGGGAACAGATAAGGAAGGAAAAGACCTCTACGCTCAGCTCGTCTATGGCCTCAGAACATCTCTATGGATAGCGTTTTTAGCCGCAATAATAGGGACGCTAATGGGAATAACAATAGGTTTTGTCTCAGGTTACAAGGGAGGTCTAGTAGATGAAATCTTAATGATGTTCGTCAACATAATGCTGGTAATTCCCTCAATAGTACTCCTAATCCTAGTGGCCGCTTATCTTGAAGCTAGAAGCCCCGAAATTCAAGCCCTTATAATAGGATTAACAAACTGGCCATGGGTAGCTAGATCAGTTAGAGCACAAACGCTCTCGCTAAAGAATAGGGAATTCGTCCACCTCTCTAAGATAATGGGACTTGGAGATCTCAGAATAATAATGGAAGACATTCTTCCCAATATGATCTCCTACATCTTCATGGCTGGGATCCTCCAAGTTAGTGGAGCAATCTTGGCTTCAGCAACCCTAGATTTCATAGGACTAGGACCAACAACTATGGTCTCCCTGGGAGTAATACTTCAAAAAGCAATTATGCACAACGCCCTTCAGTTCGGCTGGTGGTGGTGGTTCATTCCACCAGGACTGTTTATAACTCTCATAATCACGGCGTTGTTCTTTGTGAACCTTGGTCTTGAGGAGGTGTTTAATCCGAGGTTGAGGAGGGAGTGAGATGCTTAAGGTTGAGAATCTCAAGATTTACTACTCAACCCCAATCGGATTTGTAAAAGCAGTTGATGGAGTAAGTTTCGAAGTCAAGAAGGGGGAAGTGTTTGGAATTGCTGGAGAGAGCGGTTGTGGGAAA
>NZ_JASKLM010000041.1:0-15632 GCF_030153625.1 Pyrococcus sp.
TATAATTTTGTTAGGTTTCATTCTCGGTTTGGTTGTCCGCCTGGTGATGTGACTGAGTGGCTTCAAGAGGTGATGCCCCAGTTATCCTGACAGTATCCTGGTAGTCGTCCTCTATTCTAACTATGTCGTCCTCTCCAAGATACTCTCCTATCTGAGTCTCAATTACTTCTAAAACCACTTTTCCTGGGTTTTCTAGTCTATGGATAACACCCGCTGGGATGAATGTGCTTTCTCCTGGCCTTAGAATGAATTCCTTGTCACCAACCCTAACCTTTGCAGTTCCCCTGACAACTACCCAGTGCTCGCTCCTGTGGTAGTGGAGTTGTAGGCTTAGCCTTTTCCCAGGTAGAACGGTTATCCTCTTTATCTTGTACCTCTCTCCTTCTTCCAGAACTGTGTAGCTTCCCCATGGCCTATAAGCTGTCCTATGAACTATTGCCCTCTCATCGTTTTCTTCCTTGAGTTTCTTGTAAACCTCTTTGACCTTCTGAGTTTCTCCTTTCTTTGCAACTAAGAGTGCATCTCCCGTATCAACAATAATTAGATCCTCAACCCCAACGGTTGCTGTTAACCTTTCAGTTAGAATTAGGTTGTTCTTGGAGTCGACGTTTATGTACTTCGCCTTGAATCCCCTTACCTCCACAGCGTTACCATTCTCGTCCTTTTGAAGTGCCTCATATACGGCATCGAAGCTTCCCAGGTCGTTCCAGTATGTGTTTAGCGGAACAACCGCCGCTTTATCGGTCTTCTCCATGATTCCATAGTCAACGCTTATCTCTGGGGCTAATTCGTAGGCTTCCTCTATAGTCTTCCCTTCTTCAAAGGCCTTTACTACATCTGGAGCATGCTTTCTGGCCTCTTCCATAAAGAGGGTTGTCCTGAACATGAACATTCCACTGTTCCAGTAGTAACCGTTCTCTACGTATCTTTTAGCGGTTTCCAAGTCTGGCTTTTCCTTAAACTCATCAACTAGAAATCCTAAGTTGCTTATCTTCTCTCCTGGCTTTATGTAGCCATAACCTGTGTGTGGCTTCGTTGGCTTTATTCCAAAGGTAACCAGGTAATTTTCAGCGAGCTTCTCAGCCTTCTTGAAGGCCTCTATGTAGTTCTCGTTAACATCTATCGCATGGTCACTTGGTAGCACTGCAACTATTGAGTCTCCAAAGCTTTCGTCGATAACTTTGAGTCCCCAATAAATTGCGGGTAGTGTATTTTTCCCAACGGGTTCCAAAAGGATGTTCTCTTCTGGAATATTAACTCCAATTTCGTTTAAGTCGTCAAGAACCCTGAACCTGTATTCTTTGTTGGTAACAACGAAAATCTCCTTTGGTTTTGAGAAAATTAGTGCTCTCTCAACTGTTTTCTGGAAAAGAGATTTATTTGAGAAAACTTTTATGAATTGCTTTGGCATTAGCTCTCTGCTCAGTGGCCAAAGCCTCGTTCCCTTTCCTCCAGCAAGAATTAATGTCTTCATGTCATCACCTCCTTTAAATTTTCTTTAACACATCTTTAATGGATGTAACATTTTCAGCATTTTCATGTCTTAAATCTCCAATGAGAAATGCAAAATCGACGACATCAAACATTGGAAAGTCGTTTTCTCCGTCTCCAACCGCGTAACTCTCCACTTCATCAACCCTTTTATAGAGGTCAAGCAACAACTTCGCGGCCTTTCCTTTGTCCGAATTTCCATGAACAGCGTAAAATCTGCTTCCCATCGTTACCTTAAACCCCTTCCTTATTAAATCTTTTTCCCATCCTTCTCTCTTCCACAAGAATATGGTCTCGCTGTATTCCCTATCCTTGGCTAGGGGTATGAGATGTTTTGGAAGTTTTGTGAACTTCTCTATTTCTTCGTCCGTGGAGTTTCCATAGTATTTGAGTCCATATTCTGCCTCGAGCTCTTTGAGAGCTTTTCTTATTTCCTCTACTTTAACTCCAAGTTCTAGAACCATATACTCTCCTCTTTTAACTCCTGGGACTTCAAAGGGAAAATAGTTTGAAGGAATATAGATTGCACTTCCGTTCTCCACTATGAAAGGTCCTTTAACATTAAGTTTTTCTCTGTAGTATTCTTGCTCTGCACGGGTTTTAGAGGAATTAAAGACTATTTCAAATCCTTTCTTTTTTAGCTCCTCCACTATTGGGATTGCCGGCTCTGGATCGTATTCTGGTAAGAGAGTCTTGTCTAGATCCAGGAATATTACTCTGATCATAGGCCGAACCTCAGCAGTGTCTCGGAGTTGTTCTCGACAACTTTCATCCATTCCTCAATGTCTATCTCATTTATTGGCCTCATTATTCTAAGCTTGGGTGGTTCTTCTCCCTCCTTCAGTATTCCATGCTCTATTAGGTCATTTAGAATTCTTCTCTTTAGGTTCTTAGAGGCCATTTTTGAGTGATATATTGTAGCGAGGCTGAGGAGTATCATCTCCCTGACATGTTCCTGCCCCTTGTCCTCGTGGAAGTGTGGGTTAAGGGTTTCAATTTGGAAGATCTCTATTCCCTGGTCAAATACATCTTTGAACTCTTCAACGTTTTCCCACTTTCCAAATCTCTCCAGCAGGTAGACTATTTCATAAGGTTCGATGGAGTAGTTGGTTGAGAATGGCATTATTTCAGCTAACTTCATCGTCATCGCGTGCTCTCCTGCATTTCCCGTGACCATTATCGTGGTTTCAAAGGAAGTCTGTTCGCTTATCAACATGTTGAGGTAGTGGTTTGTTATCTCACTTACTCTTCCCCACTTCTTGAAGTACAAGGTCCCCTTTGTGACTTTGGGCTTGTGCCTCCAGTGGAGCCTTACCATTGTATAGTCACTTTCGCTCATTAGGAAGCCTGCTGCATAGTCCTTAACGTACTCATTCACTGCTCCTGGGATGTAGTTATCTGCATCGACGAAACCCACGTATTCAGCCCCAATTGCCTTGGCTAGAAGAATACCTATGAGCATTCCCTCTCCTTTTCCACTCCTAATGTTGCCTTTTTCGTCTAAAATATCGGTGTAGCCCACCTTTTGAAATGCCTTGGCCAATCCTGGATCTCTTTGATGAACCATTATTATCTTTGAGTTTGTCAAGTTGTAGAAGTGCCTCACTAGATCAACTTCCAGCCTATACCTATTGGGTCCTTCCCTTTTGCTGTTTGATACTATGATGATGGGACATTTATGAGGGATTGCCTTGAGAACACCATCAACGAGGTGAAGCTTTTCGTTTTTCATGGGAACTATAACTGCCATCTTGCCAAGGGTGTCATAGATCTTCTCTCTGGGAATATTTGTAATCGTGTAAACTGGAACGTCCTCAGTCTCTGTGTCGAGCTTTATGACCTTTTGAAGCTCATAAATCTTCACAGCTCCAAATATCTCCTTATATACAGGTGCCTCGAGAAGCATTTAACCACCAAAAAGAATATACAAGAGGGAGTATATAACTGTTAAGGAAGGACTTTTTCCCATATTCTTATTGCCATCCACTTGTCGAGGAATTCATTGAAAGTTCCGCACTTGGGAGAATATATGCAGGCAGGACAGCCGTCTTTGCATGGACACTTCTTTATATGCTCCAAACTCCTGTACATCAGCTTTTCTACGTTCTCATACACCTGCCTAATTATTCCGCTTCCGCCTTCATTCCCATCATAGATGAAGATCACTGGCTTTCCATGGAAGTCATCGTAGCTGTAGCCGCCTATTTCTCTCGAATCCACATGAGTCACAACTGGAGCAAGCTTTATTATATTGTGCTCAATTGCATGAAGCCCTGAGCCTATCCCATCCTTGCTGTCGATCATCTTTTTTACGGCAAATGCGAATTCTTCTCCCTTATCTTTGGCGTGGTGGAGGATGAAACTCCTTATGTAGTGTGTGGTTGCTCCCAGAAGCGTGGGGAATAGAGATTTTCTACTAATTCTGTTGTAGAGGAACATCGCTAGCTCTGGATCTATCTCAGAGGCCACTGCAAAGAATTCCCTAAACTCCTCTTCGGGAACTATCCTAATATCGTTTGGAAACTCAAGCCAGAAACCTTCAGTTTCAAACTCTCTAATGTAAGGGGTGTCAAAGAGTACCCTCGCAAACTTCCAGGATTCCCAAATGTATGGGACGATGTCAATCTCTCCCCTTAGTATCCCCTCATCTTTTAGCTCTTCTAATCTCTTAACGTGCCTTTCAACGTCTCTTCCCCTCACGGCGTATCCAGTGTATTCGTGCCTTACTCTAAGTCTTCCGAACTTCACTTTTATTGGGCCAACAGTTTTCTCGTCTTTAACCTCAAGTATCTCAATGTTTTCAATTTTACTTGAACTAGTATCTATTTCTTCTTCGATTGGAAGAGGCCTCGCAAAAACGAAGTGGAACTTCTCAATCTTTATCTTATCAACTGCCATGTAGGGCCTTCCCCTTGAAAGGTAGACCATTCCAGGGAGTAGACTTCTGTGGAATTCTATCTCATCAACTTCCTCAACTACCATTCCTCTAACTTTGAGGTAGTTTACAAAACGGAGAAGTTCGGCTCCCCTCTTCCTCTGCAAAGCTCCCCTTATCCAGGGTTCATCCACGACTAAGAAGTAGCTTTCATCGCTCGCCGTTCTAATTGAAGAATAGACAGGAGGTCTTCTGAGTCTTATTTCTTCCTCTCCAGTTATTGGATTTCTTGTAACTTCCACGTATCCCTCCTCTACGAGGGTCTTTATGAATCTCTTCCATCTCCCCTCAATTTCTTTAATTGAGACAACTCCAAGTTCAGCTATGGCATAGTGGAGGTGCTTTTTCGCTATCTTTTCATTGTCCAAGTTAACGGGGATTTTCTCCACTAGGCCCTTTTCTATTCCCTCAACGAGCTCATCGAAATGTTCTTTGTAATAGTAGTCCAATCCATTTCTTCTCAAAATTATCCCGTTTATTGCAATTCTATTTGGATCCCTTCCGGCCCTACCAAATCTTTGAATTAGTGAAAACAATCCATCTGAAGGAATCCCATAGTTTATTACTGCATCTAAATCTCCAATGTCAATTCCCAACTCGAGTGCATTTGTCGTTAGGAGAACTGTGAGGTTGCCCTCCCTAAAGTCTCTCTCTATTAGAAACCTTTCCCTCTTAGTTAGCGTCCCTTTGTATGTTGTGATCCTATCAAAAGCATCTGAGAACAGGAAAAGCCTCATGATTCTTTCTGTCCCCTTTCTGGAGTCAAAAAATACCAAGGTCTTTATGTTCTTTCTAGTTAGTCTCTCAACAATTTGCTTGATTAGTTGTTCTCCAGTAAACCTTCTTGGCTCAAACATGACTATAATTCTTCTCGGGCTTGGACTTCCAGCTTCCTTGACCTCCTCAAATTCAGTCTCAAAAAATTGTTCAGCAAATTCTTTGGGGTTTCTCAAAGTTGCTGAAAGGGCAAGTATTTGGGGGCTTGAACTTAATCTCTTAAGCCTGAGAAAGAGTCTCTTGAAAACATAAGCAACATTTGTTCCAAAGATCCCCCTATAAACGTGCAATTCGTCCACGACAAGAAGTCTAAGCCCCTTTAAAAGCCAGAAATAATCCCTCCACCTGGGAAGAATGTGATGATGAAGCATATCGGGTGTCGTGAAGATTACGTTTGGTTTGCTCCTAATGATTTCTCTTCTCTTTTCCCATTCCGTATCTCCAGTTAAGACTTCTGCTCGAACTCTTTTTCCACAAATCTCCTCAAAGATAGTGTTTTCTTTTTCGAATTTTTCCATTTGGTTGTTTATTAAGGCTCTTGTTGGGTAGATTAAGAGAAAAGTTGAGGACGGGCTTGACAGTATTTCGTCAAAGATAAACAACCTAAATATCTCGCTTTTCCCACTAGCTGTGGGCGTTGAAACAACTACGTTTTTCCCTGAATACAGCTTTTCTAGGGCTTTAACTTGGTGAGAATAAAGTCTAAATCCGAGCCTCTTAACTAACTCATTAACTTCTTCATTCCTGAATTTGAACTCCCCATACTCTCCCCTCTTTGGGGGAATCTCGTGAAGTCCAACGATTTCACTCTCTAATCCCTTGAACAGCTCCTCAATCATTTTTGCTCTCCCAGCTCTTTTAGGAATTTGACTATCCCTTTTGGTAATTCAACATCTTTTCCCTTTTCAAACTCGTGGAGCTCTTTTCTATAAGCTTCTAGGGGTGCATTTTCTCTGCCCAGGAACTCGGCAAATGTTAGAGGTCTCTTATCTAGGGAGTTGAAGAACTCCTCATAACCTTTGTCCCTCACTATGTGATGGTCAATTATCAGCTCTGCGTTGGTCTCATTTATTATCCTGTTTATTAGTTCTCGCCCAATGTCTCTCACGTTTCCTACTCTATGTGTTAGATACGTGGGTGGACCTCCGGCAATTAGGAGATCTGGATTTTTCTCTATTATCCACTTCACGGCCTTTTCGTTGATAAGTTGAGTATCACTCGCATGTATCACACTTTTCTTTCCATCATCAATGAGAACCATCACTACAAACCCAAGCTTCGATCCTTCCCTTCCGTGAGGGACTGGTGGGGAGAACTCAATCTTAAAGTCGCCGAAGTCGAAGGTTTTCGAATCCCCATACTCGATCTTTTTTGCAATCCCTTCAACGTTCTTTAGGAATTCGTGAGCTCTCCTTTTTTGGCTTGCATTTATATTCTGGGTTGGATGCTTTATCAGAAGTATTTTTCCTGAATACAACTCCTTTGCTATCTCTGGGGAGGAACTTTCGTAAATTCCCTCAAAGAAGGGAGTATGGTGATCATAGTGGTAGTGGGAGATGGTAATTACATCAGCTTTTTTTGCGAACTCCTGTATTTTACTTCTGGCAAGTTGGAGGGCTGCCATTTCAGAGTTTGCTGGGCTTAATGAGTATCTTTTTGGCCCTAGTGCTGCCCCTGGGTCTATTAGAATCCCCCTCTTTCCTACCTTAACGAATACTGCTAAGCTTCTGACTCCCAAACTCTCGGAAGCTATGGGAATTATCTTCATGCTTAACCCCTAAAGAATAGAGGGTGGCAAGATTTATAATAATAAGGGGAGAAAGAAGTCAGAATTTAATTCCACCCATGACAAGGGCGAGTACTGCCTTTTGGGCATGTAGTCTATTCTCTGCCTGATCCCAGACAACGCTGTTTGGACTATCAATTACGTCATCAGTTACCTCCTCTCCCCTGTGTGCTGGGAGACAGTGCATGAACATATAGTCGGGCTTTGCGTGCTTAACTAAGTCTTTGTTAACTTGGAATGGCCTAAAGATTTTTCTTCTTTCTTCTGCCTCAGCCTCTTGACCCATTGAGGCCCATACATCGGTGTAGATTACATCTGCATTTTTAACAGCTTTAACTGGATCATGGAGAAGTTCGAAACTTCCTCCGCTCTCAGCGGCGTTCTGCTCGGCCCACTTGATCACCTTTTCATCAGGCTCATAGCCTTCAGGTGTTGCAACTACGACATCTGCTCCAAGCTTTGTTCCTGCAATCATCAATGAGTGGGCAACGTTGTTTCCGTCTCCAACGTAAACTACCTTAACCCCCCTGATAGTCCCCTTCTTCTCCCAAATTGTCATGTAATCAGCTAAAGCCTGGCATGGGTGTGAGAAGTCGCTCAAACCGTTTATTACTGGAACAGTTGCGTATTTTGCTAAATCTTCTACATCCTTGTGATCGTAAACTCTTGCCATTATTGCATCAACGTACCTGCTGAGGACTCTTGCAGTGTCGGCTATTGTCTCTCCTCTCCTAAGCTGGAGGTCCTGGGCGTTTAAGTAGAGGGCATGGCCCCCCAAGTGAGCCATTGCCACTTCAAAACTAACTCTTGTCCTGGTTGAGGGTTTCTGGAATATCATTGCCAATGTCTTCCCTTCGAGAAGTCTGTGTGGCTTTCCTATCTTTTGCCAAATCTTAAACATCTTTGCCGTTTCAAGAATTGTCCAGATTTCTTCGGCTGTATAGTCTTGAAGACAGAGAAGATCTCTTCCCGCTAAGCTAACTACCATTGTTCATCACCAAATTTAACTCACATAGAGTTTTAATAATCCTTTCGTCGAAAAATAATGGAGTTGTGTGAAAAGCTTTCTAAATTTTCCTTGCTCCACTTTACATTTTTCTAGGAGAAAATTGCTCAAGTATCTCTTTTGGGGCGCCTGCAATTTCAACTAAATACTCCGCCTCTACAACGTGAAGTTTCCCTGGAACTATTAGAACATGGGGTTGCTTTCCAAAGTCTTCCTTTATCATATCCTTTACATATCCTGCTCTAATAGTCGGGTTGAGCGAGCCGGCCCTTCCAAGGACAACCACCAAAGTGTTGGGAGTGAAAACATTCTCTCTCTTCATTTCTTCCACTTTAAGCAGGAGCTCCATGGCCTCATTTGCGGTCATATATTTCCTTTTTTCGGCCTTTATGTCAAGGAAGAGAAGAGTGTGAAGCCCTTTCTCCAGGTTTTCTTTAACTACATCGTAGTAGCTAGTGGGAAACCAATTTCCTTCTGGGTAGGCCACTGTGGCGCTTTTTCCAAATTTGTATATATGTAATCCAGTTATTGCCACAGCTGAGTAAATGCTTGGGGCGTGAATAACGTAGCTCTCCACACCCATTCTCTTTGCTCTTATTCTCAGCTCTGCGTGAGTAGTTGCCACCATGGGATCTCCAGCGGTTAGGAATGCTACATCCTTTTCCTTGGCCTCTGGAAGAACTATTTTCTCGAAGTTCATCTCCACATCTTCTCTATTGAGGACTATTATCTTCTTCCCAATTAACTCTTCAATTTTCTCAAGCGTGGTTCCAGCCATCAGGGAGGTGTAGAATTCTGCATACACCTTATCACACTTCCTTGCGATTTCCAATCCTTTGAGCGTTATGTCTTTCTCATCATATAACCCCAACCCAATAAAGTACAAAGGCATTAAATCCACCTCCCGATTTCTTCTCCCCTCTTTATCGACATGCTCTCATATCCAAGCCCATTTAATATCTTCGCAAATGACTGAGCGTGGCCAAAGACCGTAAACACCTTCTCTGGCTTGACCTTTTCAACGATCTTAACTAACTCCCAGAAGTCAGCGTGATTGCTTAGCTTTATCTTCCCAAAGCCCGAAACAAGAATGCCCTTGGAGGAAGATACAATAACTTCCCCTTCACTACTAGCTCTAAGCTTAATTCCAAATTTTGAGTAAACCATTGAAACTTTCAAAATTTCCCTATCAACTTTAGGGGTATACCCATGAGCATTAAGGATGGCAATTATTTCTTGGGCCTTTCCATATGGGTTTGCCCGTATAACAGGCTTTTCTCCCCTGTCAAGCTGCTCCTCTACGTAAAATATAATCTCTTTTTCTACTTTCCTTGGTTCTGGGAAAGAATACATGGGAACACCAAAAGTTGCTTCTATTATTAAAAAGTCAGCTTTGGGAATCTTTGCTCTTTCGGCAGTTCTTAACTTCTCAAGCTTTACATCCCCAGTATAGTAAAGAGTCCCCTCATCTAACCAAATTTTAATTCCAGCAGAGCCAAGCATGTGTCCAGAAGGATAAAGTTTTGCCTTGTAATCTTCTATGTAAAATTTCTTTCCATACTTGACTTGAGAGTAGAGTGTGGAGTTTCTCAGATGGCTTAAGAATATTGTGGGCTTTGTGGCATGTACAATCTTCCCACTTGCAAAGTGATCCGTGTGAGCGTGACTTTGAAAGGCAACCTTACCTCTCCAATCAAATCCTATTACGTTAACCCTCATCGAAATTTTAATATCATAGCCAAGTAATATATCCTTCGGTGGGCCCAAATGTTCAATCCCTTAGAGGAGGCCATGAAGATTAAGGATGAAATTATCTCTTGGAGAAGAGAGTTTCACATGTACCCAGAACTCGGTTACGAAGAGGAGAGAACATCCAAGATTGTTGAAGAGCACCTGAAAGAATGGGGATTTAAGATAAAAAGAGTGGGGACGGGAATAATCGCTGACATTGGTAGTGGAGAGAGGACTGTAGCTTTAAGGGCAGACATGGATGCACTTCCAATTCAAGAGGAAAATGAAGTCCCCTACAAATCTAGAATTCCTGGGAAAATGCATGCTTGCGGCCACGATGCCCACACTGCAATGCTTTTGGGAGCAGCAAAGATAATTGCGGAGCATGAAGAAGAGCTAAACAACAGAGTTAGATTAATCTTTCAGCCTGCTGAAGAAGGGGGCAATGGGGCCTTAAAAATGATAGAGGGAGGAGCATTGGAAAATGTGGACGCTATTTTTGGCCTTCATGTGTGGGCTGAGCTTGAGTCTGGTGTAATTGGGCTTAGAAAGGGGCCGTTCCTTGCTGGTGTTGGAAAGTTCAACGTGAAAATAATTGGGAAAGGAGGACATGGAGCAGCTCCCCAATATGCAATAGACCCAGTTCCAGCGGTGGCAGAGGCAATTTTAGCTCTTCAAAGGATAGTTGCCAGAGAAATTGATCCATTGGAAAGTGCAGTTGTTACCGTTGGGAAAGTTCAAGGTGGGACTGCTTTCAATGTAATTCCAGAGAGCGTTGAATTTGAGGGGACGTTTAGATTCTTCACGGAAGAACTTGGAGGGTTCATAAGGCAGAGAATAGCTGAAATTGTGAGCGAAGTTGCAAAGGCTCATAGGTGTAGGGTAGAAGTCAAGACTGAAATTCTAGGGCCTCCCACAATAAACGATGATAGGATGGTTGAGTTAGTAAGAGAAGTTGCCCAGGGGCTAGGGCTAAAAGTAGGAGAAGTTAGGAAGACTTTGGGTGGAGAAGACTTTGCCTTCTACCTCCAAAGAGTGCCTGGGGCATTTATAGCCCTGGGAATTAGAAATGAAAAGAAGGGAATAATCTATCCACACCACAACCCAAGGTTTGATGTTGATGAGGACGTTCTCCCCCTGGGAACTGCGCTGGAAGTTGCTATAGCCTTCAACTTTAGAGGTTAGCCAGTATCTCCTCTTCTTCCATTGTTCTTTCACAGTAGTGGCACCTAACTTTCAAGGGCTCCTTGCTGATCACGTAGAATTTTGGAGTTACATACTCATAGTGGGTTATACAGTTGGGATTGCCACACTTTAATATTCCCTCAATAACATCTGGAATCTCAACCTTAAACTTCTCAACAACCTTGTACTCTCTGATTATGTTAACGGTTGCAGTTGGAGCAACTAGCGCTATTTTGTTGACCTCTTCCTCACTCAGGAACTTGCCTTCAACCTTAACTATATCCTTTCTTCCCAGCTTTTTGCTTGGTACGTTCATAGCTAATAAAACCGCTCCTCCATTCTTCAACTCTCCAAGCCCGAGGATTTGGATAACCTTAAGGCCTTTGCCCGCTGGTATGTGGTCTATTACCGTTCCCTCCTTGATTGCGGAAACCTTAAGCTCTGCCATTCAAATCACCCCCAAGACTAGGCCCAAGAGGGCCATTCTTACGGGAATTCCGTTAAACACTTGCTTAAAGTAGATCGCGTGCTTGGTTTTATCAACTTCTGGATGAATTTCGTCAACCCTTGGAAGTGGATGCATAACCTTTAGCGTTTCCTTGGCCTTTGAAAGCACTTGGAGGTTTACCTGATAACTTCCCCTGACTTTGAGGTATTCTTGCTCGTCTGGGAACCTCTCTTTCTGAATTCTAGTCACGTAGAGCACATCTAACTCTCCAATGACGCTCATCAAATCAGAGGTCTCGTAGACCGTTACTCCCTTTTCCCTGAGCTCCTCGACTATGTGTCGAGGCATCCTTAGGAGTTCAGGTGAGATTAGGTACAGCTCTACATCGTAATATGCCAATGCCTCTGCAAGGCTGTGCACAGTTCTTCCATACTTTAAATCTCCCAAAAGGCCGATCTTTAACCCATCGATCTTTCCAAACTCCTTCCTTATAGTGTAGAGATCCAGCAGTGTTTGAGTTGGGTGTTGATTACTCCCGTCACCCGCATTAATCACCGGTATCTCGGCAACCTCAGCAGCTAACCTTGCCGCTCCTTCTTTTGGATGTCTAATCACTATGACATCACTGTACTGCTCAACAGTTTTTATTGTATCTGCCAAGCTTTCGCCCTTCTTCACGCTACTAGTGGAGGCTTCAGCAAACCCAATCACCGCTCCTCCCAGTCTGTGCATTGCACTCTCAAAGCTCAACCTTGTTCTTGTCGAAGGCTCGAAGAAGAGAGTTGCAAGTATCTTTCCTCTTGCATACTCCAGCTGTCCCTTCTCCTTTAACTCTTTTTCAAGGCGTTCCGCTGTAGAAAGGACGATTTCTATGTCTTCTTTAGAAAAGTCTCTAATGCTGATAACATCTCTACCTTTCCAATCCATTGAAGCCCTTCTACACTCATCCTCAATTGGTATTTAAATTTATCTCTAACCATATATAGGTGAAAGTGCAATCATAGATTTGGTGGAAGGAATGAGGAGGGTAATCGCATCTCTTGGAATACTTTTGCTACTCTCTCCATTGGCACTTGCCTGCTTTTTCCCAGAAGATAATTATGCGGTTGAAGTTGAGGTTGAAAAGTACAACCTAAACCCTCTACTTTCAGCTAAAAACGTGATTGTAGATGATGGAAGGATAGTTTACAGATCGCATTATCACCCTAAGCTCGTGGTGATAGTGTGGGAGGAGAAAAATAAGTTACATGTGAGAGTTCAAATACCAACCAAATTTGATGTGAGATATTCGGGGAAGTTCGAGGGCGAATTACCAATTCTAGAGTTGGAAGGGAAAGCTAAAGCATTGGGATGGAAAGTTGAGGAAAATAAGTTCGAGAAGAACGGAAGTGTTGTTATCTTAACGCCTAAGACGGTTGAGTGCAAAAGCGATTTAGATTGTAAAGCTGGAGGATGCTCAGGAGAGCTTTGTGGCCCTAGAAATGAGAGCTTATATTCTCCCTGTGTATATAGGGAGTGGTATGAGTGCATAAAGTATACTCAGTGTGGGTGTTACTTGGGCGTTTGCACATGGAAGCCCAACGAGGAGTTCTTGAGGTGTTTGGCTAAGTACAACGTGACCTTCAAGAAGAAGTTTATAATAGAGTTTGAAGGTGACTTAGGAGAAATTGAGAGGTTCTTGGGAGTTAAAATAGAAAACGCCACAAAAAGTGAGAGGATGAGCGTTATTCCCGAGATTGATCCATCAAAGTTAGATGCTGGCACTGCAATAGTGGAAGAGTTAAAGTGGCTTAGAAAGGCTGGCGTTGTTTACCTAGACGATAGGGATTTGAAAGAAATAAAAGAGGTTGCAAAGTGGGGTTACGCGGGATACAATTCAAGGATAGGGTTCTATGATGAGAAGTGGATTCCCTACTCAAACTATTCCCAGGCAGAGCTGATTAAATGTGGTGGGGTGGGGATTGCATTTAACTATACTCTCCCCTCTTCTCCGCCCGAAATTCAAGAGAAGACTTGTGGGGTGGGAGTTATTCTTATATTAGCTTTGAGCGTATTAGCTTTGAGGCGGGTAAAATGAGAACGCCAAGCGTGTTTTGGGCAGAAGTTGTAATTCCAGCCATAAGGGCGAGGGTTGCAAAGGTTCTCTACTCACAAGGATATTCCCAGGGTGAGATAGCTGATATCATGGGAGTTACCCAGGCTATGGTGAGTAAGTACATAACCAGATATTCTCCCCCTGAGATTCTGAAACCTCTAGAAAAAGAAATCGAGAACATAGCCTTGGCTCTCGTAGAACTCATAAAGCGGGGAGAAAAGAAAGAGAATCTTGTGAAGATTTTAGAGCGAAAATACTTTGAGCTTTTGCGAAATGAAGAGTTTTGCAAAGCCTATGAAAGCTATTCTGGCCTTCCTGGGAACATTTGTGGGGAAATTTTGTCATTTATATCTGAAAGGCAGAGCGTAATTGAAGAACTCTCCAAGGCCCTTTCGGTCCTTTTGAGTGATGAAAAATTTCCCGAATTAATTCCTGAGATAAGGTCTAACTTTGCATACTCACTTCCAAACCCAAAAGGGATAGAGGACGTTGCGGCCGTTCCAGGAAGGATTACCCTTGTGCACGGAAAGCCCTTTGCCATGCCTCCTCAATTTGGAGCCAGCAGGCATACGGCAAAAATATTGGTTAGGATTTCAAATCCCCAGGTTAGGGCAGTGTTGAACATAAGGTATGGCGAGGATGTCGAGGAGGCATTGAAACTTTCTGGACTGAAGATTGCCCGATTGAAAGAAGGAAGCAGATCAGAAGAGGAAACTGAGGTAAAGATTGCTGAACTGTTCAAGGAAGAAATCTGGGATGCCGTGATTGACCCAGGAGGATTTGGGGTTGAACCATGTGTCTACATATTTGGCAGGGATCCCTGGGATGTAATAAGGAAGCTTAGACTTATAGAGAAACATTTATGAAATCGTATTCATTTTTATTACCCGGGGGTGATAAAATGCAGGCGTATAGACTTTTATATCCAATGAGAACCTATCTGGTTGTTTCTGGGAAGGGAGAAGAAGCTAACGTTATGGCGGCTGATTGGGTGACGATTGTATCGTTTAATCCATTCTTAGTTGGAGTTGCTGTTGCTCCTCAAAGAACAACTCATGGACTAATAAAGAAGTATAAGGAGTTTGTAATCAGCGTTCCAAGCCTTGACATGCTTAGAGATGTCTGGATTGCTGGGACAAAGAAGGGACCTGCAAAGCTAAAGGAGATGAACATAACCCTGATTCCCTCAAAGAACGTGAGCGTTCCAAGCATAAAGGAGGCATTGGCCAACATAGAATGTAAGGTTATAGATGAAAGAGATTACGGGGATCACATCTGGTTTGTGGGAGAAGTGGTTGGATACTCCTACAATGAAGAGGCATTCAAGAACGGAAAGCCAAATCCAAAGGCTAAGTTCTTGGCACATCTATCCTGGACAGAATTCGTTACATTCTCTGAGGAGATATATAGGGCCGAATAATTAGTGTTGCTTTATTATTTATTTTCTATAAACTTTTTTTAAAGCTTTTGAGGGGTTTTTAGAGCTAAATACCTGCTTAAGTGCTTAAGTAATTTTAGTGTAGGGCTTATTGAAAGCTTTCTTTCAATTCTATTTTGGTCTTATTGTAACTCTTCTCACTTTCTTTACTCACTCTCGCTAGTTCAATCTTTCAATTCTATTTTGGTCTTATTGTAACTTGCATTCTAAACGAGGAGTCATTCTGCCCTAGTATACTTTCAATTCTATTTTGGTCTTATTGTAACTGGGGAATATGAACAAGACTCTCTTTAACTTCAACACCCTTTCAATTCTATTTTGGTCTTATTGTAACATTGGCTACACATTGTGGAGGGATTGCAGATTCCAAACTTTCAATTCTATTTTGGTCTTATTGTAACAGGTGGTTAGACGGGTGGTTTGCTGGAGACTTAGGACTCTTTCAATTCTATTTTGGTCTTATTGTAACGCAGTCCAGTACAAAGGCACAATTCTCGGTGGAATACTCTTTCAATTCTATTTTGGTCTTATTGTAACTCAACGTCCTTGGAACTAAACCACGCTTGTAGAATTCACTTTCAATTCTATTTTGGTCTTATTGTAACCTCTTAAGGTATATACGTTATGTGAATGACACCCTCGCTTTCAATTCTATTTTGGTCTTATTGTAACAGGGCAATATTAAAATCACTCCCACCGAGGAGACACAACTTTCAATTCTATTTTGGTCTTATTGTAAC
>NZ_JASKLM010000042.1:0-15456 GCF_030153625.1 Pyrococcus sp.
TGGTCCTGGGTTTAGCTTAATGCAGGAGAACATTGGTTATGCAATAATGACCGAGACGCCAGTAGTAATAGTAGACGTGCAAAGAAGCGGACCATCAACGGGCCAACCTACTCTGCCAGCACAAGGGGATATTATGCAAGCTATATGGGGAACACATGGAGATCATAGCTTAATTGTCCTAAGTCCTTCTACAGTTCAAGAGGCATTTGATTTCACGATAAGAGCCTTCAATTTATCGGAGAAATATAGAACTCCCGTTATTCTTCTAACAGATGCTGAAGTTGGACACATGAGAGAAAGAGTATACATTCCAAACCCAGACGAAATAGAGATAATAAATAGGAAGCTTCCTAGGAATGAGGAGGAGGCTAAGCTCCCCTTTGGAGATCCTCATGGGGACGGAATACCACCAATGCCAATCTTTGGAAAAGGATACAGAACATACGTTACAGGATTAACACATGATGAGAATGGTAGACCTAGAACAGTTGAAAGAGAAGTTCATGAAAGGCTAATTGAGAGAATAGTAGAGAAGATAGAGAAAAACAAGAAAGATATCTTCACATATAGGACTTACGAACTTGAAGATGCAGAGATAGGAATTGTGGCTACCGGAATAGTGGCAAGATCAGCTCTCAGGGCTGTAAAAATGCTCAGAGAGGAAGGAATAAAAGCGGGACTTTTAAAAATAGAAACAATATGGCCTTTTGATTTTGAATTAGTAGAGAGAATAGCTGAGAAAGTTGACAAGCTTTATGTCCCTGAAATGAATTTAGGGCAATTATATCATCTAATCAAAGAAGGAGCAAATGGGAAAGCTGAGGTCAAGCTCATTAGTAAGATTGGTGGAGAAGTCCACACACCAATAGAGATCTTCAACTTTATAAGGAGGGATTTTAGATGAAGTTAACCTCTGCATACGAAATTAGAGACAAATACCTAAGAAAAGACATGCTCCCCACAATCTTTTGCCCAGGCTGTGGAATTGGTTCAGTTCTACAATTTACACTTAGGGCAATTGATGACCTGGGACTTGATCCAGATAAAATAGTTTGGGTAAGTGGGATAGGATGTTCTTCGAGAGTTCCTGGATTCGTGAACTTTGATGGCCTCCACACTACCCACGGTAGAGCGTTGGCCTTTGCTACTGGAATTAAGCTAGCGAACCCAGAGCTAAAGATAATAGCTTTTATGGGAGACGGGGATGCGGCTGCTATAGGAGGAAATCACTTAATTCATGCAATTAGAAGGAACCTAGATGTGACTGTTATACTAATCAACAACTTCACCTACGGGATGACTGGAGGACAAGTCGCACCAACAACTCCAAAGGGACTTAGGGGAACTACAGCCCCCTATGGACAGTTTGAAAATCCATTTGACATAGCACAACTTGCAGTCGCTGCTGGCGCAAATTACGTGGCAAGATGGACAGTTTTCAACTATATTCAAGGAATAAACAGCATAAAGAAAGCACTCAGCAAGGAAGGATTTACTCTCGTGGAGTTCCTCAGCCCCTGTCCAATTAGTTTCGGAAGGAGAAACAGAATGAAGAGTGCTCCAGAAATTATTAGATGGTATCAAGAGATAACAGTTCCTATAAGCAAAGCAAAGAACATGAAACCTGAGGAGTTGGAAGGAAAGATAGTTATTGGGGAGTTCGTCGATAGAGATAGGCCAGGGCTCGTTAGAGAATACATGGAGTACATTAAGAGAGCAAAGAAGATCATGGGGTGGGAAGAATGAGGAAGGAAATTCTTTTGGGAGGATTTGGAGGCCAGGGTATAATATTGGCGAGTGTAATTCTTGGAAGGGCTGCAGCTGTCTATGAAGGACTATATGCTGTTCAGACTCAAGCTTATGGCCCCGAGTCAAGAGGAGGCGCGAGTAGAGCTGAAGTTGTGATAAGTGATGAGCCTATAGATTACCCAAAAACAGTTAGTCCAGATTATGCAATTTTGCTAAGTCAACAGGCGTACAATAAGTATTTGCCCTTAGTTAAAAAAGGAGGTATTGTAATTCTAGAAGAAGACTTAATCCCCCACAGAGATCCAGAACTAGAAAAGGACAAAGAAGTGCATGCCCTTCCCCTAACAAAAATAGCAGAAGAAACAACTGGTCTCAGTCTAACAATGAATATCCTCACCCTAGGATATTTTGTAGGGATTACTAAAATTGTGAAAAAGGAGAGCATAGAAAAAGCCGTTTTAGACTCCGTCCCTAAAGGCACCGAAAAAATAAATTTAAAAGCTCTACACAAGGGTTTCGAGCTTTCTGAGAAGTAGTTTCTTCTTGGATTTTTTATCCAAAACTTTTTAAACTATTCTCTTTACTGTTGGATGATTAATCCAAGGAGGGAATCACATGAAAAGAGCCATACCTGTATTTCTGCTCATAGTGCTTGTGTGGATTAGTGGATGTATAGGAGGAGGTACCTCAACAATTCCAACAACTCCATCAGCACCAGAAACAACAACAATAACAAAAACAGAAAAAGTAGTGGAAACAGTTACACAAACAGTAACGGTAACCCAAACAATGACTCCCCAGAAGTATCCAATTACAATAGTCGATTCACTTGGAAGAGAAGTTAAAATAGAAAAGGAGCCAGAGAGGATAGTTTCTCTTGCCCCCAGCATTACCGAGACTCTGTACTTTATAGGAGCACTTGATAAGGTGGTGGGAGTTACAAAGTTCGACGATTTCCCACCAGATGTAAAGGAAGGAAGGACAATAATTGGAGGATTTTCTGATCCAAACATAGAGGTAATTGCATCCTTAAATCCTGACCTCATAATAGGAACTAGTATGCACATGCAGTATCTTGACAAGTTACAAGAAATCGCTCCAGTAATAATCGTTGATCCAAAGAACATTGACGAAATCTACGAGTGGATAATCAAGTTAGGAAAAGTTGTTAACAGGGAGGAGGAAGCTGTCGGAGTTGTAAACTATATGAAGGCTATAGTGGAGGATGTAGAGAGTAAGGTCTCAAATGCCTCCAGGCCAAAAGTCTTCTACCTTTTAGGTTACTGGGATGGATACTGGACGACAGGAAAAGGAACATTCATAGATAGCTTAATAACAATGGCTGGGGGAGAAAACATCTTTAGCGATATCGAGGGATGGAAGAAAGTCAGCGCAGAAGACATAGTGGCGAGAAACCCTGAAGTGATCATAATTTCATACCACGCAGGCGTTAATCCAGGAGATCTATGCAACACACCTCTAGCAAATACAGACGCTGTGAAGAATGGGAGAGTTTATGTAATTAGTGATGACAACATAATATCCAGACCTGGGCCAAGAATTGTTCTAGCACTTCAAGAGATAGCATATTTCATTCATCCCGAAGCATTTAACTACGCTTACCAACCCAAGGCTTGTGCCGTTGCTTCTTCATGACTTTTTCTTTATTTTTTAATGAAGACTTATTGTGGGTAGAGTGGTTATAGCTAAGCTTAAGAGACCACCAATTAAGAGTGCGGGAATTGTAGATTTTTTATCTATTCCCAGGACATAGGCAGCTAATGAACCAGTCCAAATGCCTGTCCCAGGGAGAGGTATTGCAACAAAGACTACTAAACCCAAAAAGCCCCATTTTTTTACATATGGACTGGCTTTTTTCCTAGTCCTTTCTAAATAATAGATGTAAAGCTTAGATATTTTTCCCAGGGGGGTAGACATCAAAAGCTCCATGATTTTATCGATGTAGGGAAGGGCATAGGGAAGTACCAAGGATAAGATTATAACCCCTAAGATAGCAGCCATTATACTTTCAAAAATTCCATATCCGCGTTGGATTCCATAAACAACAGCATACCTCCCTTCAAAAGTTGGAATGAGTGACATCACAAAAACTTCTAAAAAGCTCATATGTATCACCCCCTCTAAATTAGTCCAGCCTCGTAGAGAGAATGATATGCTTTTAAAAGAGCTTGTTGGAGCCTCTTAGGACCAAAATTCTTTGCCGCTTCTCTCAACCCCTTTTCTAAAATTCTAGTAAGGATTATTCTAATGTCTTCACCCAAGTTCAGCCTATCAAAATTCTCTAAAGTTAATCTCGTAATTTCATAGGGATCCCTATAGTTTAACCCTTTGAGAAGTTTGAGAGGTATTCCTTCCTTTAAAGGTCTTATGTCCTCAAACTCAATTATTGTAACTTCATCTTCTCCGTAAAGCTCTCCGTATATTCTCGATAACTCCCTAACTAACTCTTTCACATCCGAAAACCCATCTAACTGGGCGTCCTGGGTTGTTAGCTCCTTAACCTTCTTTACCCTGACATCTTTTATTCTGGCCTTAGCTATTGCAGTGTCACTTGGGGTTATCACTATGTACACTTCACTCCCAGGTTTCGCCTCATACTTCCCGTATCTGATTGTTGTTACCTTATCACCCCTCAGGATTTTCCCTTTGTATTTATTATCCAGAAGAATGAACTTCCTTATCTGAACCGTTTTCACGTTCTAGCACCTCCAGAAGCTGAGGAAGTTCTGTAATTACATAATCAGCGTATTCCTTGTACTCCAGATCTAATTCAGCATACTTTCCATACTTAAACCAGACCGTCTTCATGCCCACGTTTTTAGCTCCATATATATCGGAATATAGCCTATCTCCAACCATAATAGCCTCCTCTGGTTTCACATTGAAGGCCTTTAAGGCCTTCTTAAATATTTTTGGATGAGGTTTCTTAACTCCCTCAAAGTCTGAAATTATAACGTGCTCAAAGAAATCATCAAGCTCCAATCTCAGAATTTTTTCCCACTGTTTTATTGGATTTCCATCTGTTATGATCCCAGTCATGTAACCTTCTTTCTTGAGTCTCAATAGAGTTTTCCTAGCCCCAGGAACTTCTCTAAGATAAGTGAACTTTGTATTGTGATAGGCTATAACTCCAGCCGCAACCCACTTCGGATTGTATTCCAAATCTAACCTCCTGAGAAGATAATCAAAGTGATAAGGGAAATTACTTCCATACTCTTTTATTAGTTCCAAAAGCTCGTTATATGCGGTATCAAAATCAACAGGCATTCCATGCCTGATCATGTTTTCAATAGCATTCTTTCTAGCTACTTCAGCTAATTTGCTAGTATCAACCAAAGTATCATCCAAATCAAAAAATATCACCTTGATTCTCCTCATGACAACTCACAAAAATAAGTGAGAAAAAAGAAATTAAAAACTTCACTCCTTCATTGGTAGGCCATAGTCGAAGGAGTAGTAAACCTTCTGGTACTCTAGCCTGAAGTAGTAGACATCCTTTCTGACCTTCTTTGGATCTTCCTTATCTATTAGAACTCTCTTGATGAAGTGGGCGATTTCTCTCATTTCATCTTCCATCATTCCAACTCTTGTCATCTCTTGAACTCCAATTCTTAATCCACTGGGCTCGTTGACTTTTTCAAGTGGATCCCATGGAAGTAGGTTCTTGTTGAGGATTATTCCAGCTTCTTCAAGAAGTGGAGCAGCCCATCCTCCACCGGCTGGGTGTAGGTCACTTACGTCCACTATAACTTGGTGGCTCTTTGTATAGCCTTGATCTTCACCGATAACCTTGAACCCCTCTTCAGCCAAAGCTTCAGCAAGAGCCTTAGCATTCTTAACTATCTGCTTTGCATACGCTTCACCATACTCCAACATTTCTGCTGCTGTAATAACCTTACCAGCCATGTGGTGAAGGTGGTGATTGCTCACTACTCCTGGGAATATTGCCCATTGTAACTTTGCTATTGTTTCATCGTCTGCAAACTTTTTGTAGAGTATAACTCCACCCTGAGGACCTGGGAATGTCTTGTGTGTTGAAGCTGTCATTATGTCTGCTCCTTCCCTAAGTGGATCCTGGAACTCTCCTCCAGCTATGAGACCTAGTACGTGAGCGGCATCATAGACAACAAAGGCACCAACCTCCTTAGCCACTGGAGCTAGTTCCTTTACTGGGTGTGGAAATGGGAATAGTGAGCCACCAAACATCACTATCTTTGGTTCTAACTCCCTTATCATTTTCTCTGCCTTATCAACATCGATGTTAAAGCTCTCAAAGTCAAATGGCCAAGTGTGTACTTCTAGTCCTCTCATTCCAGCAGCTCCGAAGGGCATGTGGCTTATGTGACCTCCGTGGCTAGTGTGAAGAACTATAACCTTGTCACCTGGTTGTCCAAGACCAAAGAATACCGCCTGATTTGCATTAGTTCCAGAAATTGGTCTTAAATCAGCGTAATCACTCTTAAATAACTTTGTGAATAGCTCTACTCCAATGAGCTCAACCTCATCAACGTATTTACATCCCTGATAGTACCTCTGCTTCGGCCAGCCCTCAGCATACTTGTGCATGAAGCCTGAAGCAACGGCTCTGTTTACACTCGGGGATGTTATGTTTTCACTTGCAATGAGGTTTATAGTGTGGCTTCTCCATTTTTCATGCTCCTCTATAAAGTTTAGAACCTTGTCTCTATACTCCTTATATGTCATCGAAAATTCACCTCGATACACTATTTCATGATCATATAATTTAAAGGTTTGCCCAGGAAATTCGATAATTGTTGAGTTTACTATCTTTTTCACAATCTTTACTAAGAAGAAAACTTGACAAAATGTCTTTTAAAAACTGATGCCAAGACAAAAACTATGGGGGGAGAAACAATGGAAAATGTTATTGAAGCAGAGGATCTCACGATAACTTACAATGGAAAAGTTGCGGTGAAAAATTTAACATTCAAATTAAAAGAGGGAGAAACACTGTTATTGCTTGGGCCAAACGGAGCTGGCAAAACTACACTATTAAAAGTTATAGCCGGAATTCATTCGGAATATACTGGAAAAATAACTGTTTTAGGGAAATCCCCAAGGGAAAGTAGAGGGTATGTGGCATATGTTCCCCAAACCATAACCTTGAATTCGGAAATTCCCCTAACAGTGCTAGAAGTCGTGACCATGGGAGGATTGTATAAAGAAGGAATCGTCCACTTTAACGTTCCAAGTGAAATAGTTAAGAAAAGCTTGGAAGTTCTTGGATTTTTAGGAATTAAAAACCTGGCAAATAAACCATTTAGAGAATTAAGTGGAGGACAAAAACAGCGAGTTATAATAGCAAGAGCCCTAATGTCTGATCCAAAAATATTGTTGCTAGATGAACCTATCTCCGCATTAGATCCAAAGGCAAAGGCCACAGTTACTTCAACGCTCTCCAAGATAAAGGAGGAATTAAACCTAACGATGATAATAACTACTCACGATGTTAATCCCCTCATAGAAATTGGAGACAAAGTTATGCTGATAAATAAAAAGTTGGTGGCCTTTGGAAGTCCAGAAGAGGTTCTGAGAGATGAAGTTATCAGCACAATTTATGGCCCCTCATCTAAAACCGTCAAAGTTGGAGAAAGGGTGTACTGCATAATTGGTGACGTTCATTTAGGAGGTGGGAAAATATGATCGACGAGTATCTAGTTAGGGCAATATTTGCAAGCCTAATTACAGGAGTTTTGCTCGGTTTTCTTAGTCCCTTGATAAATATGAAAAGAATAGCCTTTTTAACCCATGCAACATTTCATTCCCTTTTATTAGGAGCCATCTTGGGAATGATAGTGGGGTTAGTAACTAACAACTTAGAGCTAATTTTTCCTATTTCCCTAGTAGTTGTTGTTATTACCACCTTAATCATTGCCAAACTCGAATTGGCGGGCTATTCCCCAGATACTTCAGTCGGAACTATGACTGGGATTGTTGCAGGGCTAACTCTTCTCGGTTTTGGAGTGTTATATAAAGTTATGGCTTCCAAGCCATACTTCGGTCTATCAGAGAGCATTGTGAGTTACCTTACTGGTGAAATATTCTTAACTACTTTCAGAGATCTCTGGATATTGACAATTGGGGGCGGAATAGCATTAATGCTAATGCTTGCCTTTTATAGGGATTTTGTTTACCTAAGCTTTGATCCCGAAGGTCTCGAGAGTCATGGAGGAAAGCCGGGGTTATATCTTGTGATTCTATATCTTTTAGTTGGAGCAATCGCGGGGTTGATTGTAAAGACAGTCGGTTTAATAACACTCCAAGTACTTTCAGTCTTGCCTGGGGCCATAGGGATAAGGATCGCAAAAAACATCAGAGAGCTTGTTTTCATAAGTCTCTCCTTAACATTAATAATCCAACTTTTCTCGGTAATTTTTGGCTATTACTCTAACATTCCTCCCAGTGGAGTTGCCACAATAATCTTGGGTATAATCTATGGAGGAATAATATCCAGGAGGAGAGAATAATGAAAATAGGGGGAATTGACGAAGCAGGAAGAGGACCAGCGATAGGGCCATTAGTAGTAGCTACTGTCGTCGTTGATGAGAAAAACATTGAGAAGCTCAGAAACATTGGAGTAAAAGACTCCAAACAACTAACACCCCATGAAAGGAAGAATTTATTTTCCCAGATAACCTCAATAGCGGATGATTACAAAATAGTGATAGTATCCCCAGAAGAAATCGACAATAGATCAGGAACAATGAACGAGTTAGAGGTAGAGAAGTTTGCTCTCGCCCTAAATTCGCTTCAGATAAAACCAGCTCTTATATACGCTGATGCAGCGGATGTAGATGCCAATAGATTTGCAAGCTTGATAGAGAGAAGACTCAATTATAAGGCGAAGATTATTGCCGAACACAAGGCCGATGCAAAGTATCCAGTAGTTTCAGCAGCTTCAATACTTGCAAAGGTTGTTAGGGATGAGGAAATTGAAAAATTAAAAAAGCAATATGGAGACTTTGGCTCTGGGTATCCAAGTGATCCAAAAACCAAGAAATGGCTTGAAGAGTACTACAAAAAACACAACTCTTTCCCTCCAATAGTCAGACGAACCTGGGAAACTGTAAGAAAAATAGAGGAAAGCATTAAAGCCAAAAAATCCCAGCTAACGCTTGATAAATTCTTTAAGAAACCTTAGAAAGTCTATCCACAACCTTCCATATTCTTTGATCCACTCCCAGTAGATCTTCAAAGATTTTTCGAAGTACTCCCACTTTATTATTTCATAGCTAATGACTCCCATGGCAACAGCTGCAGGCGGAATTAGTGGCGTTGCATAGAATATAAATTGCGTTTTTCCTCCCAAAAGATACTGAAGTGCAAAGAATCCCACTATTGACCAGAACATCCAGAAGATTTCTGCAAGTCCTTTTACTTTTCTAGAAACATAAGGAACTGCAAATAGAAATGCAATCATTGAGACCATAAGAATTGGATCTGTAACTGCGTATACATCTGGATTGTAATGGAATGGGAAGGGTTT
This sequence comes from Pyrococcus sp., assembly GCF_030153625.1. Classification (NCBI taxonomy): domain Archaea; kingdom Methanobacteriati; phylum Methanobacteriota; class Thermococci; order Thermococcales; family Thermococcaceae; genus Pyrococcus; species Pyrococcus sp. The sequence goes on from NZ_JASKLM010000042.1 coordinate 9,278, forward strand.
TGCAGAGAAGAACCACATCCAAAATGGAGCTTCTGCTGGATGCTCCCCCTTATAACTTAAATGCCAAGCAAAGCTTGATAAAAATTCTTGTAGCCATGGAATAAACCCAATTGCCTTTATAATTGGCAACTCTGGTATTAAAAAGCCAATTATTGGGAGTATTATCCCAGATATGAGAAGTTCCTTTAGCCCTTTCTCCCTAATAATTTTTACCCAGAGAACTGGAAAGACAAAGGCCCCGCTCAATTTACTTGCTGCAGCTAACCCAAGGGTAAAGCCCGCAAGTCTAAGTCGATTTAGAACAATGAAGAACAAAAACAACCCAACAAAGAACGCTACATGAATATCAAGCATGGCAACTATGCCCGTTGAGAATAACAACGGATCTGCAGCTATAAAGAGGGAGGATATCGAAGTTGCAAGGTAACTCTTTGTAAGTCTATATGTAACGTAAGCAACAATAATTACCAATATGAAATGCTCTATTATACCTGGAACCCTCCAATAGAAAGGCTTATCCTCAATCAGCATTCCCAGAGCGATTAAATCTTTTCCCAGGAATGGATGCTCAGTATTTAGATACTTGTGAATGTTCTCCTTATCTGGATACCTATACCCGGGAATTACAATTATTCCCTCTATCTTCTCCACATCCCTCAGAAATGCTTCAAAATTTCTCTCTGGAATTTTGTAGTATACCGCGGGAAACTCACTATAGTATTGATACTCAACAAAGACATGCTTATAAGCTACTTCCCACACTTTGAGCTTCAAATCTTCCCATCTGCTTTCGTTACGAGTATAATTGAAAGGAATTATCTCAACTTTAACCCCAAGCTTCTTTGCGAATTCTGGGATCTCGGGATAATTCCTATACAGCCCTTCAAATTTTAAACCATGGAAATTGACTATAACTTTTCCCGAATATAACGGTTCTTTAAATATGATATTTACACCCGAAGTATCGTTTTCCACGTAGCTAACTTTAATACCCAGGAGGGCAAGCATGTTCCTTGTTGCAGAAACATACCACACTTCATCCCCCATATAGTCATCGACTTTAGCCCACTCAACCATATAATAAGTGGAACCAATAAGAAGAAGAGATAGGTAGGAGAAAAACAGTATTTCTCTCCACTTTTTCTTTAATATAGAGTCACCCATACTTCTTCACCTCTACGGTATCCCTCCACATCCTCCGGAACAACAAGGTAGGCATTGCTTTGGACAAGGGAACTTATAATTCCGCTACCTTTCTTCTTTATCACTTTTGCCTTTCCATCCCTATACATTACCCTTACAAACTCATATCTGCCCAGCTGACTTGGGACGTCATCTTCAAGCACGGCCCTAACCTTCACTTCGTAATCCTTAGCTCCAACAAGCTTCGCCAAGGCATGTTTAACGAACAAGTGAAACTGAGTAAAAACAGCTACTGGATAGCCACTCATTACGAAAACTCTTTCTCCATACCCTATGGGCCTTCCAGGCCTTATTGTAGTTCCATGGAAGAGAAGATTAACAAACTTATGGGCATAATCCATGTCTCCAAAGGCAGAACCTCCTGTTATTAGCACAAGGTCGCATTCCCTCTTAGCTTTCTCTAGGGCAGATCTAATCAGGTCTTCATTGTCTGGTACCACTCCGTATAGAATGGGTTCCCCAAAGTATCTCTCGACTAATGCTGATAGCATTATTGAATTTGTATCAACGATTTTGCCTTTCTCAAATTCTTCTAAACTTGGCTCTTGCACAAGCTCGCTTCCAGTAATAATTATCCCAACTTTAGGTTTCACCTTTACTGGAACCTTTCTAATACCCAAAGCCTTCAGCAAAGCCAAGTCTTGAGGCCTTAGTATTGTCCCCTTTTTGAGAGCAATATCTCCCTTCTTTACATCTTCCCCAGCAAAAGATATGTTCTGCCCAGGAGCTACTGGTCTTAGAACGTAAATTTTGCTACCTTCTCTCTTGACCATCTCCTGCATTATAACAGCATTAGCACCCCTGGGAATTTTACCTCCTGTTAAAACTTTAATTGCCTTTCCAGCTATTACTTCTTTGTTTGGGTTCTCTCCAATTGGGACTTCCTCTATAACCTCTAACTCTACTGGAGAGTATTCCCTCGCCTCAAACGTATCCTCAGCTCTTACTGCATACCCATCGACTGCAGCTCTGTCAAAGGGAGGCAAGTCATATGAAGCAACAATATCTTCTGCCAGAACTCTTCCTAGAGCATCTTTAAGCGGAACATATTCAACTTCTTCTATCTCTTTCAAGTCGTTGAGAACAATGGACAATGCCTCTTCATAGGGAGTAAGCCTCTTGAACTCCATTTTACCACCAAAACATAAAAGTAATATGAAGATAAAGAGTTTACTGATGCCTTCTTAGGAGGGAGAGATAACTGAGAAATGTCCCAGTTGAGATAGTATCACCAAGGCCAACCGTAGATACTGGATTTGGAACGAGTCTCGTTGGCACTATGACAACTTTGTATTCTTTTAGTCTCAATTTTCTTTTTGCCTCTTCAAATCTCAGTTTTATGTATTCACTCCTTTCATTATAGGGAACACTCATTCCAACTTTCACATCTCTTGGGTCATTTATATCTCCTAGAGAAGCCCTAGTAGCTGCAAGTATAGTTCCAAAGTCAAGACTCCTCATTAATTCTTCTTCGCTTAATGGATTGTCCCTGTGAGTTATGTACATGAGGTAATATATCGTGTGAACTTGCAAGATCTCAAAGTTTAGCTCATCAAGTATTATCATTCCGCCAAGTATCGCATCCTCAATCCTGTTGTACATAAATATCCTATCAGCTAAATCTGAATACCCTAGGACACTTAGGATGTAAGCAATTTCTGCCTCATCCATTCCAACGCTATCCACCATTGGAAAGATATTGTTCACGACCTTCTTCCTCAGTCTTCTGTCTTGAATTGACGCAAATTCAACGTGGATCTTAATATCTTTGTTCTTCTTAAGCAGTCTGATGTCCTCTTTTGCTCTTCTAAGATAGTAGTTTGCATCTTTACCATCCGAATATTGAAGCCTTATTCCCTGATATCCAGAGAGAATTGCACCATCAACCATTTCACCAATTTCTGGCAAAAACTTTCTCAATTCATCCTTAGTTTCTATCCTACTAATTGATTCAAATCTTGAAGAGACAATAAATCTTCCCGAATGGGGAACTTCGATAACCTCGTCTCCGAGCTTAAACCTTGTCCCCTTCCTAAATTCAAATATCCTATTAACCTTCAGGGGATCACCTTCTCTATAAGCACTTTGAATAGGCTTCAGAACTAGTTTGTCTTCCTCGACTACTGGATACAGTATCCCTTCCTTGAAGAGTTCTGCAAGTCTCTTCGGAAGAAAGGGGGTGTAGGCTATTACCTTTTTAACTTTCAACCCTACAAGTATATTCGCAATAATTCCCGCCTGCCCACCTATTCTCTCTGTATCATATTTGAAAGTCTTGTCAAACCATTGATGTAACTCCTCGTTAACGAGGGGAACTGCCATGGGCTTTCCTGTCTTGAGTGCATGCACAAGTCTTGCGACAAAATCTAACGGTTCATTAATTTCTCTGGGATATTCTTCTAGCCTTCTCTTTATTTTATCGGGACCAAATTCCTCTATTAACCTTTGAATTATTTCAGCATTCAGGTTTACGATAGCATCAACATTTGCATTATAGGCAGTATATATTCCGAGCTCTCTGACTTCATCTATCATGAATACCACCCTCAGTGTTATTTGACCAGGGATATAATAATGAGATTATTTAAAAAACTTTTTCAATTTAGATGCCTAGGGAGATAAAAGAGATCCAAAGTAGGTGGTGGAAGTGGCGAGAGACGAGGTAAGAAGGATACTTCCAGCAGATATAAAAAGAGAAGTTCTAATTAAAGATGAAAACGCGGAAACTAATCCTGATTGGGGATTTCCTCCAGAAAAAAGGCCAATAGAAATGCACATTCAATTTGGAGTCATAAACTTAGACAAACCTCCAGGACCAACAAGTCATGAAGTAGTTGCCTGGATTAAGAAGATACTAAATCTCGAAAAAGCAGGACACGGAGGAACTTTAGATCCCAAAGTTAGTGGCGTGCTTCCTGTGGCACTTGAAAAAGCCACAAGAGTAGTCCAGGCCCTACTTCCTGCAGGAAAGGAATACGTAGCATTAATGCATCTTCATGGGGATGTACCAGAGGACAAGATAATTCAGGTAATGAAAGAGTTTGAGGGAGAAATAATTCAGAGACCCCCACTTAGAAGCGCTGTGAAAAGAAGACTTAGAACTAGAAAAGTTTACTATATTGAGGTTCTTGAAATAGAGGGAAGAGATGTTCTCTTTAGAGTAGAAGTTGAGGCAGGAACGTACATAAGATCACTTATTCACCACATTGGCCTGGCCCTTGGAGTTGGCGCCCATATGTCTGAGCTGAGAAGAACAAGAAGCGGACCATTCAAAGAAGATGAAACTTTAATAACCCTTCACGATCTTGTGGACTATTATTACTTCTGGAAAGAAGATGGAATTGAAGAGTATTTTAGAAAAGCAATACAGCCGATGGAAAAGGCGGTTGAACACCTACCAAAGGTCTGGATAAAAGACTCAGCAGTTGCAGCTGTAACTCACGGAGCTGATCTGGCAGTTCCTGGGATAGCTAAGCTTCATGCAGGGATAAAAAGAGGTGATTTAGTGGCAATTATGACATTAAAAGATGAGTTAGTAGCTTTAGGAAAGGCCATGATGACGAGTCAAGAGATGTTAGAAAAAACAAAAGGAATAGCCGTTGATGTAGAAAAGGTATTCATGCCTAGGGATTGGTATCCAAAGTTATGGGAAAAAAGAGATAGAAGCTAAATTCATGATACTCTTGTTTTTTCTTTTCTCAATGAATATGTGAGTCCATAAGCTGGCCATAACCCAGGGGGCTGAGAATAGTGATGGAGGTTCCTTAAAATTTTTTCTGCATCTTTTCTTGTTTTGGCTTTTATTATTAGCTTCCCTGGCCTTAAGATAACTTCCGCTCTTGGGAGATGTAAAAGAATCTTATCCCCCATAATCTCTGGCTTTGCTCTCATGAGCAACTGCCTAAGTTCAGCATAGGCATCGTCAGTTATTTCCTGTTCAAGAACTTCCTCACTGGATTTCCTAAAAAGCCTGCTCAAAAAACTACTCGACTCTTCCTCCTCCATTGCCGTTCAATACCCCCCGGAAATTGTATACTTTCCAATTTTTATTGAGGACAACACTCTTTTTAAGGTTTTCTCAATATAGAAATAAAAAATTACGAAAAGAGCTAAAGAATCATCCTAGCATCTACGGCAATTGCTGAATCCTCATATGCGAAGATTGGATTTATGTCAATTTCCTTGATTTCTGGCAACTCTAAAGCTAGCTCTCCAACCTTTACAATTATGTCAGCAAGAGCTTCAATGTTAACGGGTTTCTCTCCTCTAGCTCCAGCAAGAATTGGATATGCTTTAATTTCCCTAATCATTTCAAGAGCATCTTCTTTTGTTATTGGCGCCACTCTGAAGCTAACATCTTTAAGAATTTCCACAAATATTCCACCAAGACCAAACATCACTGCAGGTCCAAACTGTGGATCTCTTATCATACCTACTATAACTTCTCTTCCCAGGGGGAGCATTCTGTAGATTATAACACCCCAGAGATCTGCATCGGGCTTGTAATTTCTTGCGTTTTGCATTATAGTTCTAAAAGCTTCTCTAGCTTCCTCGTCATTCTTGATGTTTATCTTCACTCCACCAGCATCGCTCTTGTGGATTATCTGAGGTGAAACTATCTTCATGACAACTGGATATCCAATCTCTCCTGAAAATTTTACAGCCTCTTCCTCGTTTCTAGCAACTTTAAACTCAGGTACTGGAATTCCATAAAGCTTCAGAATCTCCTTGGCCTCTGGTTCAACTAGTGGTCTATTTTCAGCTTTTGCCTTTTCGATAATTTCCCTAGCCTTAGCAACCCTGTCCATCTCAATTCACCTCATAATCTTGACAATTCCAAATAATTTCATGTAGTTAAAAGTATTTCCATTTTTTAAACGATACTGTTAGGATAAGCGGTAGGGCGTTAGGTTTAAGTTTCTGATAATTTTTCAGAAAAAGAAGGGAGAGAAATGAAGGCTGAGAGCATTCTATAC
>NZ_JASKLM010000043.1:0-15056 GCF_030153625.1 Pyrococcus sp.
ACTTGCATTGATGAAGAGCTTTGTTAGGGTTGTGTTAAATGCCTCTGCATTCATGAAAATCGCATACTGGTAATCAAGGTTTATGTAAAGATAAGTATCTGTGTTTGAGTAACTTATTCTAGGCTTCGATGGCAAACTCGTAGAAAAAGTCTCTCCAGTTCCAGTGTATGGTGTAATCAATGGCTTCTGGATCAACCAAACCGGAAATCTTGAAATAGTCCTAAGATACACCCCTCAGGACTGGTTCGAGAGGGGATTAATAATCTCTCTGACAACCTTCGTCTTGAGCATCTAAGAGATTGGAAGAGAAGTTCAGAAGGATAATTAGTAGAGTCAAGATGAGGAGGCATTGAGATTGGGAGATAAGCTGATCTCCTCCCCACCTAAAGGGCTAGGCTTTTAGGTAGAAAAGGTCGTCAGTCTTGGATCACCTCAACATCTAAGTTCTGAAAATGTCTGTCAAACGTGTATATCTCTTTAATGTTGAGTTCTTTCATTTTGAGATAAGCTAGGGCATCATTTACACTTATTCCTTTTTCTTTAGAAATAAGTACTGCTTTCAAATATTCCTCCACAGACACTGGGAGAATTTTAACATTTTCAGCGAGGAGCAGGTTTTCTAAAAATCTTACCGCAGTTGTGAGGTTTACCTTTGCCTCCAAGATGTTTGCAATCTCGCTTAAGTGTATCAATGTCGTCACAACATCTTCTCCATTTTCGACCCTTAGAAGAATCTTTTTGGCTTTTTCCTTCTTTTTGAGAATCTCCTTACTTGTGTTCCCTTTTGGCTTTATCATCGCATAAAGAAAAACATTGCTGTCAATGAATCTCATTCATACTCCCCTGCAAGTTCTTTTAAAAGCTCTTTTTCAACGTCTTCCTCAACCTCTTCCACTTCGATTATATCAAAGAACTCTGAAAGTTTTGGCTTCCTCTTTGGTAAAATCTCTATCCTGTCTTCAAATTCGATTAGAATTACCTCGTTACCCCACCTTTTCCGCCACTCTTTTGGTAAAACAATTCTACCCTGACTATCAATTCGCTTAACTTCCATTCCCATAATAATATCACCATAAAAAGTTTATACTGTCAAATTTATAAGATTTTTAGTGAATTTAAATTTCTCTGGTTCTCTGTTAAAGCAGTGACATAAAAACATGAGAAAGTTTGGAAAGACAAAAGAAAATTTTAAAGCCCATAGTCAAAATATAAAAAGACAGCGACAAAGATTGGAACAATAAAGGAGTTTATGCGTGGAAGCAAGACTTTAACAAGGTGAATCCAATGAAAAAATTAATCACGTTATTGCTCCTCCCTCTACTGCTCACCTTCGCTTTATTTGATGAAAATAAAACTTTCATATTTGCCAGGAACGTTACATTTATAGGAAAAGGCTCTTTTGGATGGAAAAATGTAGAGATAATAGCCATACCCTTCAAAGAAGCCAAATTCTCTTCTCTAGTGATTATAATAAACGGCACCGGGATAATTTATTTAGATAATCTCACAGTTAGCGAGATTAAGGCTATTGAAAAACCAAAGACAGAGATAACCACGACTCAAACTAAAACCGAGACACCAAAAGAAACAGAAACCTTAGCTACTCAAGAAATGGAAAAAGAGGTCTTAACTAATGAAACAGAAAACCTCCAAAAGCTTCTAATTGACGATGAAGACATTGAAATTGAAATCTTCTTGAACGAAACTTATTCCCCAGGAGACACAATTAGAGCAGACTTTTACATAACCAACAAGCAGGGAGTAGTCTTCTAAAATCAATTCCATTTGGGATCAGAGTACTGTCAACACCAATATAGTGGAGTCTCTTTTGGGTGAGGTGAGAGACGGATACATGGTGGGAAGTCAATTTGCTCATTGATTTTTCTATTTTGATACCAAAAGTGCCCATGGCTCCTAAGTAATCTTTCCAATACTCCTTCCAGAGTTCATGCCAGGTGATTACTAGGGGATTTTCCTAAGAGCAAAGTGCACTTTAGATGAAAAACACGGGAAATACAGGAACTGCTGACAGTCTATTATATCGTACTCCCATTTAGCTTTAAGGAGTACTTTTGCGGAAAAGTATAATGCCGTGGCAATTTTCAGCAACGTAGGCATCTCAGAAAACAACGAAATTTCAACAGGAGAATTTGACGTAAAAATGAGCAAAACCGAAAACTCCTTCTACAATGATTTAAAGTTGTTTGATTTGAAGACTTAAAACTTGGGATGAAATAGTGTGGGGAAGCGAGAGAAAAATGGAGAGAACTAGAGTACATCGTCGTTGGTCTTGATCCTCAGCTTACCTATGAGAATCTCAAGTACAGCTGTATGGTGCTTATTTTATAGGCGCAACTCTCAAGATTGGTAAACTCTCTGCTGGTATCGGTTTGGGAGTGAAGACTGTCCATGTCAAGAATGATGAAAGCTTCCTTATGAATAGTAAGTAACGGGAGAGCTCTGTAAAGTTAGTGACCGTCACTGAAAATAAACAAAAAAGTAAAGAACAAACCCCCTCACTTTGGCATTTCTTTTATGTGTACGTCTAATTGTGGGAATGGTATTTCTATGCCTTCTCTTCTGTAAGCCTCGTATATGCCTTTGGTTAGGTCGAACTTAACGGTCCAGTAGTCCTCGGTCTTCGCCCATGCCCTAAGCTGGAGGTTTATTGATGAGTCACCAAGTTCTGTTACAACAACTGCTGGAGCGGGGTCTTTGAGAACCTTTGGATGGTTCTGCATTAGCTCCATGGCCACTTTAATGGCCTTGTCGAGGTCTGTACCATAGGCCACTCCAACATTTACGTCAACCCTCCTCGTTGGCATTCTCGTGTAGTTGGTTATAACGTTCCCCCAGACGAGTTTGTTGGGGATTGTTATGAGGACATTGTCTGCAGTTAGCAGTTCTGTGCTCATTATGCCAACGGCATTGACTTTTCCAACTTTTCCTGCAACTTCAACGACTTCGCCAATGTCAATGGGTCTTAGGGCGGCTATCCAGACGCCCGCTGCTAGGTTGGTGAGTGTGTCCTGCATTCCAAAGCCCAAGATTAAACCTATCACTGCTGACAGGCCCAGGACTACTGATCCAACTTCGATACCGAGGGCTCTAACTGCGAGTAGTATTACTGCCACGTAGAGGAGTGCGCTGAGGAATCTTCCGAGGAATTCCACGACAAGCTCGGGAAGTTTTGTTTTCTTGAGCCCTCGCTTGAAGGAAGCAACGACTACCTTTGCCACAATATACCCCACTATTAAGACTACTATTGCAGTTAACACTTGCATGGGTGTAACTCCAACATAAGGAAGAGGCTCGTCAAGAGCCACCACACTATCACCTCCTGGCAATTACTATATTTATCCAAAATATAATTTAAGACTTTAGCTTATAATATTCCTAGCCAAAACTTCGAACAATTCAGGTAAGAGTAACAATGCGGGGATCGAAAACTTTTTAAATTTATAGCTAGGGAAAACTATTGGGCACGCCCCGGTGGTGTAGCCCGGTCAATCATGCGGGACTCTCGATCCCGCGACCCGGGTTCAAATCCCGGCCGGGGCACCAAATGGGCCCGTGGCTCAGCCTGGTCAGAGCGCCCGCCTGATAAGCGGGAGGTCCGGGGTTCGAAGCCCCGCGGGCCCACCATAATTCTTCTAAAAACTTATAACGACCACCAGGGACTCAAGATGTCCTTAACCTCCTCCGCCAACTTTAGGGTCTCATATCTTGGCTCTTCTCGAGCTTTCGCTTTACCCTCTTCGTAGCCCATTATGAAGGCCGGAAAACCTTTATCTAACCCTACTCCATACCCGCCTTCCAATATAAATGCCAAGGGATATTTATTTAATGTAGCCCCTGCATAAGAGTAAAAACTTTCTGTGAGCCTTAATGTTGTTAGACCATCCCCTTTAAATCCATCAAAGCCCGCGGAAATTACGATGACCTTTGGCTTAACTTCTTCAACTATTGGAAGCACAATTTCGTCCCAAACATATATGTAATCCCCATCCCCAGAATAGTGGGGCATTGGGAGGTTTATCTTGCTCCCATAAGCATTTGACCCTCCAACTTCACTCACATCCCCACTCCCTGGGTAGATGTCTCTCTCGTGTAGATCTATGTGAATCACATCGGGATCGTTCCAGAATATTTCCTGAGTCCCGTTTCCATGATGAGCGTCAAAATCTATTACAACAACTTTTCCAACTCCCTCTTCTTTCAAGGTGACAACTGCAGAGGCCGCGTTGTTGAAGATGCAGAAGCCTAAAGTTGGAGCCCCCATTGCTTTACCTCTTCTTCCTGCGTGATGCCCAGGGGGCCTAACTAAAGCCATGTGGAGGCCTCCATAGTGAAGGGCCGATAAAGCTGCACTCCTTGCGGCTCCTAAAGCTAACAATGCCGCACTCCAAGTCCCAGGGGAGACGTAGGTATCTGGGTCAAGTCTCGTAATTCCTTTTTCAACGGCCTCTTTAACGAAGTTGATGTAATCCCTGTCGTGAATTTTCTCAACGAAAGTCTCTTCAACTGGGTTTGGTTCTTCTATTCTTTCTTCAAGTCCAAGCTCTCTGACCTTGGAAAGAACGATTTCGAGTCTCTTGGGATTCTCTGGATGATACTCACTAGGTCTATGGAGGTTAAACTTCTTGGAATAAAATATTGATCATGAGAGAATATTACAAGTAGGAAAACTTAAACTTTATTAAAAAGAATAAGAAATCAGGCAAGGCTTATTCCTGCCTTCTCAAGGGCAGTTCTAACTTCCTCGTCGCTTGCTCCCCTGGGAATGTCAATCTTCTGTGGAAGGGGCTCAATGTGCTTTATGTTCATTCTTCTCCTCTTAACCTTGTTGAGCCCTGCCCCAGTAACTAGAACGAAGTTCTTGTCTATGATATCAACAACAACTACCTTCTGTCCAGCTCTTCTTCCAGCGATTACTACAGCTATTCTACCAACATCGATTGCAGGCATTCATCCCACCTCCTTCTCTTTTTTCGACCCCGCGTCGCCGACGGGGTCCAGGTGGTCGATGGCAGCCTTCACAATTGCGAAGACCCCATCGGGCGACCATTTAGATGTGTCAATTATCAAATCATATATGGAAAGGTCGTTTATGTCGATACCATATAGGTTTAAATACCTTTTCCTGTTCTGCATTTCCCTTTCAGCTATCTTCACAAAGGCCTCTTCAACACTTATTCCCTCTCTCTTTGCAACCCTTTCAGCCCTAACCCTTATGGGGGCGTCAAGCCAAATCTTCAAATCTGCATTCTTTACCATCCACCCAGCTAATCTCCCTTCAATTACAACATTGCATTCCTTAGCGGCCTCTATTTGTCTCCTATCAACTTCTCTGTCTATCTCTGGATGGAGTTCTGCGTACTTCTGAAACTCTTCAAGGGTCATGCCATGCTCCTTGGCCATCTGCCTGAATATTAAACCTGCGTAGACGTGCTTAAAGCCGTAGTGTTCGGCCAACTTTCTACATAGAGTAGTTGTACCCGAACCAGCTAAACCGCTGACAGTTATTACGAGGCACCCCTTGGGCATGGGGCACCCCTTCAGGTGAGTTGAGCTCTAATTTGCTCCTTCATAACCTTGCGCATGCACTTTGGACAGAGGTGTGGCATTGGTCTCTCGGGTCTCTTCTTTGTCTTTGGTAGCTTTCTCATCTCAACAGGTCTCCCCCTGGGAACTCCATTCAATGGTCTGCCACACATTGCACAGTGGGCAATCTTTGGCTTCTTCCTTTCGAAGTGAATTACAACCCTCCCTCCAGGTGTTCTGACGTACTTCCTTCTCCATGACCTTGACCTGTACATTGGCTTCATTAGTTCCCACCTCGGATTGGGCTAAAGCTAAGCATTTTTAAATTTAACCAACGGTCAAGAGATGGGGGTGGTGAAATGGAGCCAAGACCTATGATACTCGAGGATAATCCAGAGATACCTAGTGGAGTAGAGGAGGAAGAAGATGCAGGAGAGGAAACTGTGGAACAGTTTTTTGCCCATAGCAAGGGGAACACCGTTTATGTCTCGTTTGCGACAACCGACATGAAAATTACAATAGGAATAAACCATGATAGTGCCTCGCTTCAAGAGCTCGTCAACGCCGTTAAAGATCTGTTGTCTGAATTACTAAGGAAAAAGAAGTAGTGGGCTTTTTTATCCATAATAAATTTTTTAAAACGCTTAGATTTTTATCTAATCGACATGAGCAAGGAAAAAATAGAGGCTAATAGGGAGAAAATACTCAACGGCCCCATTGTGCCCACACTTTTGATGTTAGCTTACCCCATAATAATTAATCAGCTCGTTCACGTTCTCTACAATTTAACTGACACTTTTTGGCTTGGTAAACTGGGAAGAATTGAGCTTTCAGCCCCTGGAACGGCTTGGCCTTTGGTCTGGTTTCTCATGAGCATAGGTAGCGGATTTGTCGTCGCTGGTTTCGCCTTTGTGAGTCAATACGTTGGAGCTGGAGACTATGAGAAGGCCAACCGCTATGCAGGAGCCCTTTATTCGCTCCTCTTAATCTTTGCCACTGGGGTGAGTGTATTTGGAATAGCACTAGCTCCCTACTTTTTGAGATTCATGAAAGTTAGCGAAACCATATTTCCCTACGCCCTGATGTATACTAGAATCATCTTTGCTGGAATACCTTTCTCATTCACACTCTTCGCTTTCAACTTTCTCTTGAGGGCTATTGGAGATACAAAAACTCCAGTCAAAATTAACATTGGGACAATTATCCTGAACATTATCCTAGATCCTTTCTTAATCTTTGGTTGGGGGCCATTTCCTGAGTTGGGTGTTGCTGGAGCGGCAATTGCAACGATGCTCTCGAACAGCGTTGGCTCTTTGATAGGAGGTTATCTACTCTTTACGGGAAAGGTTGGGATACATTTAACATTGGAGAACCTAAGGCCAGATTTAAAGTTATATTCGAGGATATTTAGAGTAGGCTTACCTTCAAGCATTGGGGACTCAACTTCTGCCCTTGGATTTGTGATACTAACTAGAATAATATTTACAGTTGGAAGAATTTATGGTGAAGCTCATGGGATTAAGGGTTACGAAGATGTTGCCTTTCCCACTTATAGCATAACTAACAGGTTAACGAACTTCATGTTCGCTTTTTCCGATGGAATAAGCATGGCAATGGGCACCATGGTTGGGCAAAATCTCGGAGCTAGAAAGTACGAAAGGGCTAAGGAAATAGCAGAAAAGACAATGCTCATAAACTTCACAATATTAAGCATTGGAACGCTCACGTTTGCAATATTTAGGGTTCCAATTTTCAAGTTCTTCGTTAATGATCCCATGGTAATAGCTGAGAGCAAAAAGGTCGTTATGTATTTCTCAGCTTCCCTGCCCTTCTTTGGTATATTCTCCGCTGTAAATAATGTCTTTAACAGCGCTGGACACACAAAGAAGAGCATGATCCTTGGAATAATAAGGCTTTGGATTCTTAGGATCCCGTTGAGCTACTGGCTAGGAGTTGTTATGAAAGATACTGCAGGAATGTGGCTTGGCATGGGATTAAGTAACGTTATAGGAGCTCTTATAGGCTTGGCATGGTTCCTCAGGGGGAGTTGGTTAAAGGGAGTTATCGAAGAGCATCACTAACGTGCGATATGAGAGCTCTATCTAACCGCTCTGCTTAAAGAAGAATAGAAGAGAACGTCAGAGCGTCTTGAGAACAAAGGCTAGGAGATCTGTGAGCTCCCTAGCTCTTGTCTCTGGCGAAGCACCCATGTGACCGCTCTTCGTTTCAACTCTTAGATAAACCGGAGCTCCAACTTCTTTCATCTTCATGAAGAACTTCAGAGCGTGTGCTGGGTGAACTCTGTCATCATGGAGGCCAGTGTAGATTAATGTTGGTGGATACTTTTTATTGGGATCAACATTGTGATAGGGAGAGTACTTCAAGAGGAACTCTCTGTCTTTTGGATCATCTGGATTTCCGTACTCTGGAATCCAAACGCTACCAATGTAGAGCTTGTGAAACCTCAACATGTCAATAACTGGATAGCCTATCAATGCAGCGTCCATTACATCAGGCCTTTGAGTTAATGTTGCTGAAACTAAGAGTCCTCCGTTGCTTCTACCCCAGGCCGCAACTTTGTAGCCTTCTTTCTTGAGCTTCTCAAGAACTGCTATGAAGTCATCAAAGACATTTTGCTTGTTCTCCCTCATTCCAGCCCTGTGCCACTCCTCTCCATACTCACTTCCTCCTCTTAAGTTAGCCAGGACGAATGTTCCTCCCCTCTTGAGGAATGGTATCACCTGGGGGAAGAATCTTGGAGTCAGGGCTATATTGAATCCACCGTAACCAAATACCCAAGCTTTCTTCTCATCCTTTTCACCTTTCACTATAAAGTAGTGAACCCTTGTCCCATCCCTGCTTGTGGCAAAGTCTTCCTCAACCCTAAGCTCTCCCTCAACCTTTCTCTCCTCTATTAGCCTCAAATCTTCCTTGAACTCGTAAAGCCTGTATGGGATTGTAAAGCTTGTGTAGCTAAGAATAACCCTCTCTTCGTCTTTGTCTAGAGGATACAAGCTTCCTGGAATGTCAAAAGTAATTTCCTTAACCCTTTTACCGCTTAGGGTATATACTTCAAGTCTATAGCTTGCATGGACGAGCCTTCCGACCAGTATCTTATCTCCCAATATTACCGCCCACTCTAGGGGGAATTCGCCTTCGGGTATGATCTCCTCAATTTCTCCATCTTTTACAGCTATTATTTTTCCCAGCCCTTTTCCTTCCTTGGTGAGGAGGTAAAGCTTTCCATCTATAACGTCTATTGGCTCTACAGGAACACTTGCGGAGTAAACCTTCTTCCATTCTTGGGGATTATCAATTGGTCCAACGTACACTTCACCTTGATTCCATCCAAAGGTTAAGGTCACAATCGCAAAATTTCCGTCAAAACTTTTCCTAATACTCATGAAATATCCCGAGGTTAGCCCTTCTCCAAAGACCATCTTCTCCCCTTCTCTGTCCTTCCAGAACATCCTTACGGCTGGAGGATTAATTCCGTCAGGAGTCTTTTCCTTTCTATAGAACCTCACAAAGTAGTAGCCGTTCTTCAGGAAGATTATGTTCCATACAGAAGGCCTTATCTCCTCTATAATTTCTCCAGTTTTGAGGTCTATAATCCTCGTTATCCCCTCATCTGCCCCTCCAATGGAAAAGTTATAGGCAAGCTTTTCACCTTCTTCATCCGTTGTAAATCCTTGAAGGAGCACTTCATCCCCCACTTCTTTTTCCAATTCCTTGGAATCAACTATAACATCCCCGTCAAACCACTTTATCACTACCCTATCTTTCTCGCTGTAGGAAACAACTATTCCCTTCTTGGTTATCCTGGCCATTCTAATTGCGGGCTGAGAAAATTGTTCCCAAACCTCAGGGAATAGCTTGTCACTTAATTCTCCAATAAACTCCCTAAATCTCTTGTTTTCTTTTTCAACTATCTTCAGAACCCTCTCGTCGTTAAGATTCTCCATCCATATATAGGGATCTTCCATAGAGATCACCATCTTAACGTTGGAATGTAGAGGTTAATGAAGTTTTTCATCCAGGAAGATTAGAATTGCCGCTAAAAGATATGAAATCGGAACGAAAAGTAGGGCCTTGGAATAGCCCAAGCTATCTATCATTACTCCTACAGCATAGGGCCCCACTGTAGCCCCAAAGAACCCCATCATGTTCACAAAGCCCATAACGACGCCCAAATTGTCTTTTCTGGCTTTTTCGGCTGTATATGCTGTTACTATTCCTCCGACAGAGTAAATTGTTAAACCCAAGAGAACCAGGATTATGGTGTTCTGATCCGCCAAGATCAAAAGCGTAAATAGGGAATTTAGGAGGTAAGCAAGTAAAACGCTCCTTTTTCCAATTCTGTCATAAATAAATCCTCCAAGAATTGAGCCCAAAATTCCAAATGTGGAAAGGAGAGAGAATGCTAATCCAGCTTTTTCTACGCTCATTCCTCTATCAACCAAGAATGAAACTAGAAAAGTTAGAACTGCAAAGAAGGCTGACATTCCCAGGAAGTTGGCTAAGCTAAGGAGCATGACTCCCTTGGGAATTGAAAAGTTCACACGTCCCTCACTCTTCCAGTCTTCCCTAATAGCTAGGAACAAAAGAACTCCTACTATGGCACTAATAAAGGATAGAACAAGAAAGCTGGTTCTCCAGTTGAAGGTTAAAGCTATTGGAACAACTATTAACGGAGCTATTCCTGAACCTATTGGAGGGCCTATCATGAATATTCCCAGGGCTGAGCCCTTTCTGTTCTTGAATACCTCACTAATCAAGGCCGTGGCCGGAGCATAGTAAAGGCCAGCAAAGAATCCATATAGGGCTCTAATACCAACTAACTCCCAGTAATCTCTAGCTATAAAAATAAGGGCTGAAGATAAAGAATACCCAATTATACTGAGCACGACCATCTTCTTCCTTCCAAACCTATCTCCTAAATACCCCGCAGGAACTTGAATTAGGGCATAAGGAAGCAAAAGAGAAGTCATCAATAATCCAATCTCAGCATTTCCAATCCCCAGGTCTTCCCTAATTAATGGAGCTAAAGCTGGAATAGCCATCCTGTGAGAATAGTTAAATATCCAGCCAAGGCTAATGAGAGATAAAAGGAGAATCTCTTTCATGTTTTACAAGATGGTTGGCTCATCTATAAATGTTTCCTTAACTTAATCACAGCTTCCACATGCGGAGTATGGGGGAACATGTCTATTAGAATTGCTTCCTCAACTTCGTAGGACCTTGAAAGGTGGTTTTTGAAGTCTAAGATGAATCTTTTTGGATTGCATGATACGTAAACTACATTATCAGGCCCTTTCCTCTCTACAACTCCCGCAAACTCTCCTAGCCCTTTCCTGGGTGGGTCTAAAATTAGGGCATCGTATCCTTCAATATTTTCTTCTTCAGCTTTTTTAGCTTTGAATTCAACGCTGAGAGAATTTAGCTCAGCTGATAGCTTTGCGACCTCAACGGCAGTCTTATTTACTTCAACCCCTACAACTTCAAATCCTCTCTTGGCCAAGTACAATGAGAATGTCCCAATTCCAGAGTAGAGATCGAGTACCTTTGATCCATCTAAGAACTCCTCAACTGTTTTTAAAAGTAATGGAAGGGCATAGCTGTTTGTTTGGAAGAAGACCCCAGGACGAAGGAGGTATTTAATACCCAAAACTTTCTCAGATATGAACTCTTCCCCTCCCAGGTGAATTGGCTCACCGGAAGGATCATCTCTCTTGTCCCTCTTTATGCTCCAGTATACAGAGTCTGCAAATGGGAAGTACTCCACAACAGTTTCTTCAGGTGGCCTGTGAGCTATTATATTCACCATGACTTCACCAGTAAACTTTCCTTCCCTAACTTGTAGATAATGGACATCTCCTTCTTTCCAGTTCCAGGGTTTTAGTCCGCTTTCCTTGAGGAATTCCTTCATTGCCCTTATGTATAGTAGAGTTTTGTTCGAGAAGACTGGGCACTCTTTTATATCAATAACAGTCTTTGGCCTTGCAAACTCTTTAAACCCTATTCCGTTTACAGAAACTATAAAGTTGCTTATATTTCTAAACTCCCAAATCCTAGGTGATCCAAGTATTTCCGCTTCAATTCCGGTGATTCTCTTAAATATCTCTTTCTTGAATTTTAACTGCTCCTCATATTTCATGCCTTGCCATAGGCAACCTCCACATTTTCCATAATGCCCGCACTTCGCTCTTTGCCTAAGGGGAGAAGGAGTTATGAGTGAAAATTCTGAGGCTATCTTTCTCCCAAACCTATCCCTTGTTTTTGTTATACTCACTTCATCTCCTGGATAGCAGAAGGGGACTTCAATTCCCTTGAGAACTCCAAGGCCATCTTGGGATAAGTCTTCAATTATCCCTCTCATTTCGGTTCAAGGTGGGCTTTTTCAATTATTAGTTTTCCGGAAGAGGTGCAATGTTCCCAGACCTTTTTCGTTTTATCGACTACAATTCTATACCTAAACAGAGGCATATCAAGAACAAATGTCTCAAATTCTCCTCCCTCTCCGGCCACGTGAACGTTGTATTTTCTGTTAAGGGTAACGAGTTCCTCAATAGCTTTTTCATCAATTATCCTTCCGAGCCAGCTTTCGTCAAGGCCATAAGCAAAGACCCCAACGACCATGATTTTAAATCCCAGGCTTAGAAGCTCTCTTATGTATTCTATGGCATCCCTTCCCCATGCGGGAGTGTAGACCTCTAGGCCAAGCTCCTTAGCAACTTTTTCTATCCTTCTTCTTTGATATTCGCTTGCCAAAGCCCCAGCCACTACCCCTTGAATTTTAAGCCCACTCAAAACCCTCTTGAGGTCTTCAACTTCCTTCTCCTTCTCACCCTGGGTAAACCCTTTCACGAGTGGAATTCCCAGGGCTCTTGCCTGTAAGTCAGTTAGGTTTGCATTGATCGTGTGGTACATGTAGCTCTCCTCGTTCTCACTAACCATCGTTACAAGAAACTTAACACTAAATCTATTCTTTATGGCCCAATAAAGGGCATAATTGGAATCTTTTCCTCCAGAATAGAGAACAGCTACGTCAGCTAAGCCCACCATTCATCATCTCATCAGGGTCCTGGCTGTTTCATCATCAAAAATTAAAATTCATTGGGAGGCCTTGAGGTACTTCTTCTGGAGTCTCTTGCCCTTTGGCTTACCCCTTCCAAAGAGCCAGCCATGAGCCTTGTTAACGTGCTTTGTGTAGTCCTTCCTCCTCTTGAATACCATTCCACACCTGGGGCACCTTAGGAATTCCTCGCCGTCCCTATCCTTTACGATGATGGCCTTGAGCTTGACCATCTTTACTCCCCTCAACCATGAGCTCTAAAAATGGTTTATAAAAATTTTCCCGCATTGTCGTCCTTTTCCACGAGTAGCTTAGCTCCTTTAACCTGAACTATCCTAACTTTTTCTCCCCTTCTGGCGGTTCCACTTATACATTCGGCCGTCCATAATTCATTTTTCACCTTTACAAGTCCAACTGGATTTAAATCCTCAACAACTACGGCCTTTTCTCCAATTAGAGCCTCAGCGCCAACTTCAGCTTTCTTTTTGAGAGTTCCCCAGAGTAACTTAACCAGGAAAAGGTTGAATAAAATGAGCGCGCCACCTACTATTACGGCTAACCTTGCAGAGACTCTTCTTAAGAAGATGATCACTAGAGCTACTATCACAATCTCATCTGCGAGCAGAGCCAACAGTTTTAGGACATTCCTTATCACAGATTCATATTAGGTAGCTCCCCATAAATAAGCATTAGCAGGCCCACGAATATTGGCTGGTGAAGGAGGTATATTTTTAGCGTGTTTCTTCCCAGGAAGCAGATGAAGTTAACAATGGGATTGTTAGGGTTTTTTAGTTTGAGTTTTCTCTCCCCACTTGGATAAATTAGAGATCCTATAGTGGTCCCCAAGAGGAAAACTCCAAACCAGGGAAAGATTGGAAAGTAATCTAAAGTGAAAAAACTTCTTGGCGTAATTCCCAGGGGAAGCAGGATGAGAGTGTCTGCATGGAAATTTTTCACAACCTTAGCTCCTGCAAGAAAGAAGAAAGCTGGAAAAACATTCTTCCATCCCAGAGAATAGAAAGGGATTGCAAGGATTGATGCTACTCCCAGGAAATGAAGGATTCCAAAGTAGATTGTCCCTTTGTCAAGTACAATGTGGGTTGTTAGCGTTATCAGCACTCCCAGACCAAAGAGCTTTACAAACCTCATAATGTCCCTTTTTATTTCTCTTCCTCTTGAGTGGCTTATCCATAGGGAAAGCCCAGAGATGGAGACAAACAGTGAAGCCGTTGCATATGCAAATACTTTCCAGAATGTCTTGTATTCGGAATATCCTAGGAAAAATTGTAGATCAGTAACGAAATTAGAGATTAGCATCATCGTCAGCGCAATCCCCCTAGCAAAATCTATCTCCCAAAATCGCCCCTTCTTTCTGGGATCTGTCCGTCGTGAGTTTTTATGAGTGAGTGTGAGTAAATCTTCGTCCATTCAAATCAACCCTCACGACGGACTTGGGTTTCATCACGTTCAGCCCCCCTCCGGGTTCATTGGGGGCAAATCATCACGCTCAACCCCGCTCAGGTGTTCTAACGGTTATGATTTTTCCTTCCCTGCCCCATTTCTGGATTGTTTTTGAGACACCAAGTACTTCACTAGCTTACTTTATCATGTAGAGCATCTCTTCCACTATAATGCATTCATATTTATTCACAAAAATATTTTAAGCTTTCGCTTAGGAAGAACTGTTAAGCGGGGCTTTTTTATAGATCTTCAACGCTGGGCTCCACGGGATTGAAGCTCACCGGGGGATCTGCATAAGCTTTTTTCGCCATCTCAGCGGTGTTGAACCCAATTTCCTTTGCTATCTCAATGTATTTCTTCCTTGCGTAGTCGCTTTTCATGTTGAACTCAATCACATAGGGTAAGAAGATGGCATTGAGCAACTCATGGGGAGCTATCTAAACGATATAAATATCCAAGCACTTTTGACAGCTGCTCTGCTCTTGGAGGAGAGCTTTAAAGTTGAAGTTGATCCGGTAAACCTAGTTGCTGATGAGCTCATCGGGATTAACATAGCTGAGTATATAGGGGGAAAGATAGCCCTCTTTAACTTCTTTTACTATGACACAAAAAAGCCCGGGATTTTAAAGGAGCTCCCTCCTTTCCTGGACGATGCAATTGGGGATTCATTGCAGGATGCATGACAATAGTTTTCGAGCTCACTTCATCCGGGACTCCCAACGAAGGAAGAGGAATAACAATCTAATCTTCCCTGAACTCGATGGTAAGAATCAATACCAAGCACAAAACCAGCCAGAACACCAATGATGCCATAGACAAATTCTCATATTGCGGATGGTCATATGCTATCAGGTGGGAAGCACTGACGGTGGGTATAAGGAGGAGAACATAGCGTAGTTTCTCGGGTGCGAGAGTTATGGGGTAATAAACCGGAAGAAAAACCGTTAGTATGGTTGTTAAAACCGTTGACAGCCTC
>NZ_JASKLM010000044.1:0-14835 GCF_030153625.1 Pyrococcus sp.
TAAGACTACAAAAGAATTGAAAGCTGAGTTAAGGGTGATAAATGAGGACAGTGTTGTGAAGTTCCAATAAGACTACAAAAGAATTGAAAGTTAGACTACGAGAGCACAAGAGAAGAAGAAATATTCGGTTCCAATAAGACTACAAAAGAATTGAAAGTGAAAGGGATTTCAATATTATTGATGCTCTTTCAATTCTTTTGTGTTCCAATAAGACTACAAAAGAATTGAAAGGGAACGGATTATAACGGATGTTTATAAGGAAGGGTGGGTTCCAATAAGACTACAAAAGAATTGAAAGTGGGGTGTGCCTTCTTGAGTTCGTAGAGGTTTTCCAGTTCCAATAAGACTACAAAAGAATTGAAAGTTAGGAGGTGGTTAGAGATGGGAGAAGAGATTTTGAAGTTCCAATAAGACTACAAAAGAATTGAAAGAAGAGTGAAGGTAGTATACGTAGTTACGAAGGACATGTTCCAATAAGACTACAAAAGAATTGAAAGTGTAATAGAAGCGGATGTAGTGGAGACTGAGCAAGGTTCCAATAAGACTACAAAAGAATTGAAAGTGACTCTCAAGTCGATAATCTCTGTTTCACGTCTGGTTTTGTTCCAATAAGACTACAAAAGAATTGAAAGGCTAACGTAAAGAACTCAATTGCGTTTAGCCTTGCGTTCCAATAAGACTACAAAAGAATTGAAAGCTTTCTGGAGCTACATATACACTTGACGAGAATCCTTGTTCCAATAAGACTACAAAAGAATTGAAAGGTCAAATTTTCCTAAGGCTTTTGATATTACTCTTAAATCGTGTTCCAATAAGACTACAAAAGAATTGAAAGTAGCAGCTGAGAACTATTACCACATAGTTTACGCCGGTTCCAATAAGACTACAAAAGAATTGAAAGGTACTACAGCCAGAGGGGCGCGGGCTCTTCAAGCCAAGTTCCAATAAGACTACAAAAGAATTGAAAGCTGGCTTATTCTTGGTATCATGAAGAAATACTTGAAGTTGTTCCAATAAGACTACAAAAGAATTGAAAGCTGGGTTTTTACCGTTCTGCTTGCACCATTGGTAAAAGTTCCAATAAGACTACAAAAGAATTGAAAGAGTCATTTATCCTCCCTCCCGTCTTCAGCATTTCCTCCAGTTCCAATAAGACTACAAAAGAATTGAAAGTAATATTACCACCGACGCCACAAACGGTGGAACTCCGTTCCAATAAGACTACAAAAGAATTGAAAGCTACTAGCATTGCGAAGATTCCTGCGATCAAGGCCGTGTTCCAATAAGACTACAAAAGAATTGAAAGGTCTGCAAGGTAGTTGTTCCTCTGGATTATTTTTGCTGTTCCAATAAGACTACAAAAGAATTGAAAGACACTCATGTTTTGCTCGTATATGGGACTGACGGTGAAGTTCCAATAAGACTAAAAATAGAATTGTAAATAATCTGCGGTGGTGGTGTGTAGGGACAAAAAGACAGAAACTCCTGAATAGGGGTGGGAAAAGGGCATGAATACCTATCTATATGTCAGGAATGACAAGTTCTTCCTCCGTTAGCAAGAATTTCCTATAAGCCTTGAGTATATCTCTATATCTTCCCTCTACATTTCTAATTTTCTAAGAATAAGGTTTGAAAAAAGCTCAAAAAGCGTAACCTTCACTTCTTCCACTCTGTATATCCACACTTCCCACAGGCCCACCTATCCCCGTGATCTGCCATGAATACTCCTGGGCCACAGCGCGGGCAGAACTTGTTCTTTCTTATAACTTTCCCATCCTTAATCTCGTAGAGCTTCCACTTCTGTCCCATTCTCACTCACCCTCCTTCTTCTCTATTAATCCATCTCTAATTAAAATGTACTCGGGCTCTATGTAGAGCATTCTCTCCTTGCTGTCGTATGCCTTCGCATATCCCTTGCTTATGTAGCTTCCGAAGTAACTCCTTATGTACTGAATAACTGTTGTTTCGGGGTTTAAGTCAAGCATTGCCACTAGCTTTCCTTTTACGTCCTTTCTACTTGGGGTGGGCTCTCCTGGGTGATAAATTTCGAAGTATATCTCCTTTCTCCCGATAAGTTTGTTTTCCTTGATCTCTTTAATTCTAATCTCCATTCCTAACCACCTCCATATTTCTCATAATTTCTGCACACCTGCGTTTGCATTCAGAAGTTACCTTTATAAGCACTATGCCTTCCCTGGGTTGCCCATATACAACAAAACTTCCAAGTGGTGCGTATAACACTGCGGGAATTGCTGCTAGATCCTCCTCACCATTAACAACAATGTGAACATTTGTGCCTCTTCTAATGAGGGAATACGCCTTTTTTATCGTTTTTAGTAGGTGAAGAGTAATAGTTCCAGGGGGATTTTTAACTGTTAGGAGGACTCCTTTATCTCCAATCTCGGGCTTATATTCTCTTCTCTCGGTTTTATGGTCATAAATAGCCAAGCGGGGTCTTAATCCTACCTTCAGGCTGTTCTCGGTAACTACATCTCCCACGGTAATAAGAGTGTTTGAATTTACAATTTCTTTTAACTTAAGATATGGGATTGGAATTTCTCCTTTTATAAGCTCACCAAGAGGTTTCTTTAATTCTTGCCGCAAGTTTAGGGGTAATTTAAACATTACAGACATCAGCGCACCCTTATGGCATATTTTCCTGGGACTTTTGCTCCAATTTTCTTAGCAATTTCACTGTTCTCAACGTCAACTATTATAACTAGATCGAACCATTCCTCACTCAAATCTCTACTTCCACAAACTGGGCATCTATCTTCTGAAGTAATGTAGTGACAGTGTCTGCAGGCTTTTTCACTCACTTCTTACCCTCCTCCTTTTCTTTCTTCTTTTCCTTCTCTATCCACTCGAATTTTCCAAGGCCAGGCTGCCTCATTGTAAGTCCTATTCTGTTCTCTCTTATGACTTTGCTCTTCGCACTAATGTTTATTATCCTAGCTCTCACCAAATCGCCAATTTTAAGTAGGTATTTCTTTTCTTTGCCAACAAATTGCTTATTTCTCTCGTCATATACTACATAATCGTCCATTAATTGGCTTATGTGGACTAATCCGTCAATTGGGCCAATCCTTATGAATGCCCCGAATGGCATAACATCAGCTACATAACCCTCAACTACTTCGTGAATCTTGGGCTCCCAAACTAGAACATCAAAAACTACCTCGTGGTACGTTGCTCCATCTCCTGGGATTATGATACCGTCTTTGATATCCTTGACCTCAAGAATTGATAGGATTACCCCTTCATCTTTGTCGTATGTTCCTTCGTAAGTCTCCCTTAGGATTATTTTTGCAGCTTCCTTGGGGTCCATGGTAAACATTGTTGGGGGTATCCTCACGACGTCCTTTACGGTGACTATCTTGTACATGTTTCTTCCTCCAAACAAATTTTAAGAGAGAAGAAGAATCACTCCTTCTTTCCAAACTTCTCTTTGTACATTTCTATGGCTCTTAGGATTTCTCTCTTTGCAGCTTCTGCTCCTTCCCATCCCTCTACTATTATCTCTTTTCCTTGGAGTTCCTTGTATCTCTTGAAGAAGTGTGCAATCTCATCTAAGAATGCCTTAGGAACGTCGTCAATATCTTTCCAGTCCTTGAAGTATGGGTCTTCTACTGGAACTGCAAGGACCTTGTAGTCCTTGTCTCCGCTGTCGATCATCTTAAACAATCCAATGGGCCTAGCCTCAATTATTGTTAGCGGGTATACTGGCTCTCTCATTATGACCATTATGTCAAAGGGATCATCGTCCTCGTACCATGTTCTGGGTATTATTCCATAGTCTACTGGATAGAAGAATGGGCTGTAAAGTACCCTGTCCAATTT
This sequence comes from Pyrococcus sp., assembly GCF_030153625.1. Lineage (NCBI taxonomy): Archaea > Methanobacteriati > Methanobacteriota > Thermococci > Thermococcales > Thermococcaceae > Pyrococcus > Pyrococcus sp. Next base: position 3,841 of record NZ_JASKLM010000044.1, read on the forward strand.
AAGCAATCCGGTCTTCTTATCTAGCTCGTATTTGTTCCTACTTCCCTTAGGGATCTCTATTATAGCATAGACGACTTCTGGGACGTCTGGCCCGGGTTCAAGGTCATGAAATGGGTTCATTTTTCTTCCCCTCCCTCTAAATTGTTCACTCAAGAAATCCTCTTCGAGTAGTTTGAAGACACACCACTTTTAAATTTTTAGCTCCTCCCATTTTTTCTTCATAAGCAGAGCATCCCCTTCTATATTGGGGCTCTCACTTATTACAACGCCCTTAACTTTAAATTCTTTGAGAACTTTGAGTAGATCTTCCCATTTAAGATCGCTCTCCTCTAGATTGAGATGCCTCTTTTCTCCCTTTTCTGTGTATTCAATTCCACTTATGTGAATATGCATGTTATCTAATGCCTCTCTCCCAAGCTCGTTTTCAATTAAAGCTAGCATCTCTCTCCACTCTTCTTCAGAGTTACACTTTCCCTTATTCCTCGCATGGGCATGGGCAAAGTCTATTGCGGGAAGAACAAGCTCTAGGTTTTGACTTAATTTAATTAATTCTTTCAGATCTCCAAATTGGGTCGGCTTTCCCGTCAACTCAGGTCTCAGCCAGACTTCTATTCCCCTGTCCTTTAATTCTCTCTCTATATCCTTTAGTGTGCTTTCAATTTTCTGATAAACCTTTTCTGGATGTTCTTTCAAGTAATAGCCAGCATGAAAAACTACGCTCCATCCTCCTGCCTCATATAGCCTTTCTGCACTCTGAATAATTCTCCTTTTGCTACTTTCCACTTTTTCCTTCTCTTTGGCGTTTAAGTTTATGTAGTATGGGGCATGCGCTGTTAAAACAACGTCGTTCTTTTTTGCTACGTATTTTATTTTCTTTGCCAGTTCGGGCCTTATATTTACTCCTCTCACAAATTCAAGCTCCATGGCATCTAGTCCAAGCTCTCTAACCCTTTCAATTCCAGCTATTGTAGAAGGTTTTGGAGTAGAAAGAGGTATTCCAGCAGTTCCAAATCTTAGCCTATCAATTTTGAACATACATAATTCCCCATCATGTGTTTGGATAAATCCTTTTAAGGTTTCCACATTATATATCTCGGTGAAAGACTATGGCTGTAATCATCGAGTTTTCTCTTATTCCTTTGGGGGAAGTAAGTGTGAGTAAGTACATAGCAGAAGCTATAAAGCTTTTAGAGGAGAAAGGTGTTAAATATCAGTTAACCCCCATGGGGACAATTATTGAGGTCGGGAGTGTGGAGGAAGGGTTGAAGATTGTGGGGGAGGCTCATGAATTAATGTTTAAATTGGGAGTTAAGAGGGTTGTTACCCACATAAAGATTGATGATAGAAGGGATAAAGAGAGGAAAATGGAGGATAAGGTAAAATCTGTGATTGAGAAGGTGAAGAAATGAAGGTATTAATCCTGGCTATTGATAGAGACAATGACTTTGGAGTAAAGGCCGGAGTTAATGGACCAGTTATAGGTAGAGAGAAGTGTCTAGATGCTGCTGTAAAGCTAAGTTTAGCTGATCCAGAGGATAGTGATGCAAATACTCTTTTTGCCGCAATAAAACTCTATGATGAGTTGAAGAGAAGTGGAGAGTTTGAAGATGTTGAAGTGGCTTTAATAACTGGACACCCTTCTGTCGGCGTGAAGAGTGACCTTGAATTGTCAAGACAACTTGAGGAAGTCCTTAAAGTGTTTCCGGCAGACGGTGTTATTCCCGTAACGGATGGGGCCGAGGATGAGCAAATATTTCCAATTATCTCCTCGAAGGTTCCAATAATAAGTAGCAGAAGGGTCGTTGTTAAGCAGAGCCCTGGGATAGAGACGACGTGGTACATAATTGTGAGATATCTAAAGGAACTCCTAAGCGATCCAGAAGCTTCCAAAGTTTTTGTGGGGATCCCAGGAATGATAGTTTTATTGTTTGGACTTGCAAAGCTTATTTCACTCCGCTATCCAGCAAGCACTCAGATTGTTTCCTCGGTCGTTACTGGCTTCATAATGTTGCTTGTGGGAGGATATTTCTTTGTTAAAGGGTTTAAACTCAGACCAATCCAGTCAATTGCTAAGATGATTAGTAGAGGGTTCATTACATTCATAGCAGGTCTAACTGGACTGATTGTTATTGGAGTGGGTGCGATAAAGGTATATTTAACTATTGAAAGCATTGCTGAGAGCATGATTGGGGGCATCCCCTCGAACGAGCTAATAGCTCTGCTAATATACATAAATGCCCTCAACTTCTATTTTATACTTGGTCTTGGAATAATAGCTCTTGGGAAGATAATTCAAGGTTATCTAAGGAGAAACTTCCACCTTTGGTATTACGTTACAGCCCTGCTAATGCTCCCAGGATTTTGGATTGTTATTGACGTTGTGACAAGATATGCGAACCCCTTCATTAAAATTTCAACTACAGAAATTGCTACAAAAGTGCTCCTTGTGGGGGTTGACCTAGTTATTAGTATCCTAATTGGGTTAAAATTGAAAGAAAGAATAAAAAATTGGGCTATAAGGGTTCCGTCACTTTGACCTTCTCTTTAAGTAGATAAACACGGCAATTGTTATGGCAAGGATTCCAGAAATTGTGGCTAATAACCTTAGCCTACTTTGCGTTTCAGTGTTCTCTTTTACTGGGATGCTTATTGAGTATTCAAAAGTATAAACGTTGTCGTCTCCTTTTTCTCTATCGCCAACTGCTCTAATCCTTATTTGGATTATGTAATCTTTTGGAATTGCATTTCTGCTTATTGAGAGTGTTATCACTCCCTGGCCAGTTTGATTTGGATGTAGATTTCCGACGTAGTCAGTCCTCTTTATAATTGAGAACGGCTGTGATGACTTAACAACACCTTCGATTATAACGTTTTCAGCTTTTTCTCCTCCAATGTTCTTTAGCGTAACGTAAACGTTAACATCTCTTCCTTGCACTGGTTCTGGGTTAAACGTAACGTTTTCAATGATGATGTTCGGTTTCTCCTCTATTATTATGGGGACGTAGAGGGTTATGTTCCTATAAGTCCCAGTTGGGTCTTTATAGGTAACCAGAATTGGTATTTTATATTCTCCAGGCTTCGCGTTCTTGTCGACATCTACCTTGAAAGAAGCTTGGTATGAATCTCCTTGTCTTAATGTTCCTGCATTGATTATCTTATCGCTTGTTTCGCTTAAGGAGAAGGGATACCTTGGCTCTGGTGTTAATATTACATATCTTGCCTCTCCGCTTCCCACATTCTCTACGCTGAAGCTCACCACTACATCTGCATACCCAGGGAGCACCCTGCTTGGAGATGTTAGAACTTTCGAAATTATTATTCTCTCCATTCCAGTAACCTCTACTCCAACAACTCTATCATCCTCTATTAGCTTATCATCTGGAGAAGTTACATACCTTAGACGAAGCTTTACGGGATAAATATTACTCTCAAGTCTGCTGTTGGCTTTTAACCTAAATGTCACTACAACAGTTTGATTTGGCAGTACTATTCCGTTGTATTTGACGTTGTCCTCTCCTATCGGAAGGAATACTTGAGATTCTTCGGTTCCTAAATTCTCTATCAATTGGTTTATTGCCTTTTGCAAATTCTCCGAGAGTAGCTCACCCTGAGGTATTGGGAAAGAGGAAAGCTGAGACAAGTCTACTTTGGTAATTTCCCTTTGGATTTGAGTTTCTATTGGTTCTATTTTAACCTCCAATCCTTTTGCATATCCCTCTCCCTTGTTCTTTAGCGCTAAAACTAGTGTAAATGTTGACCCAGGTTCAACTTTTTCAGGAATTGTAGTCGCGTTTTCTATCTCTATGAAGGCTTCCCTCTTTCTAACTACAGTAATTGCTAGCGTGAACTCTTGAGATATTTTGGAATCCTCATTTCCAGAATAGTATTCAATTTTGATTTTAATGGGATAAGTCCCTGTACTCGCATCTTCATTTACGTGTAAGGTGAAGGTTTTAGTAAAGCTAGCGCCTGGCTCAAGGAAGTTTTTGTAGAATGAATCGGGAGTTACTGGGTTGAATGGTGAAGTTAAGATATTTGCTCCTGTAAGCATTGAAATATCACTTGGTTCTGCGCTAACTAAAATCTTTCCTACGATTTCTTTTGCCGTATCCCTACCAGAATTTTCAAACGTTAATGTTAGGTTGAAATCTTCCCCAGGGTGAACGATCTTAGGGACTGAAACGTCTTTAAGAGTTAAGTGGGCCTCATAATCTTTCCTTATTGTGACGACTGCAGAATCGTAGAGAGTTCTTTGTTCAAGCAACTGGCCTGAAGTGTAGACAAAGTATATTACGGACAAGTAAATTGGGTAATCTCCTGGCCTTGCATTTTCATTGACTTTGTACTTGAAGCTCAGCTCAACTTCTTCTCCGGGCTCTATGAGATCTATGTACTTGTACATTGTTTCTAGTGGGTAGAGAGCTCCTTGCAGTACTCCGGTCTGAGAGGCCAATTGGGGAAGTGCTGTGGAGATATCATTTTGGGTTTGGCTAGAGGGAAGTGTGGGCATGATGGGAGTTGGTGAGAGTATTGCAGTGACGAACCTAACTTTTCTGGCACCTATGTTCTTCAGCTTTACTTTTATCTCGAATATTTCTCCAGGCTTTAACTTTCCTGGATACTCAATTTTCGAGAGCAGTAATCCTTGAACCAGGGAAACCCTCCACTCAACTGGCCCGCTGATGCTGACTTTTGCTCCATTTGGATATACCTGAACAACTGTAATATACAGAGTTTTTCCATTGTATTCAATTTTTGCAGTTTCATTAACTCCTATCGGCTCGGCATTTGGGATTGTATATGGTTTTGATACGTCCTCTACTTCTATTCCTAATTCAGGGTGCTCTTCTATGGTCTTCACTATAGCTTCCCAAATTTCAATTTCATCAGCCGTAGAGAGCCATTGGAGGAATTGGGCAAATTCTGTAGGGTCGTCGGGATTATAGCCGAGAGTTTCGGCCATGGCCCTTAAGAATGTTACATTTGAGAGTAATTGTGATACTTTTTCTTCATCTGGAATATATATTACAGTTAGATTTGGCCCCACTGGGTTCATGTCCTCATCAAATGCTAGAAACACAGCCTTCCATTTGTTCTCATTGATATCGTATACTGTCTCTTTGAAAATTATCATTAATGGACCTATTAGGAGGTAATCCCCAACGTTCATATAGCCCTCATATAAAAGATCTCCTCCAGTTGCTGTGTAGTTTCTTCGTGCTATGTCTTCCTGGGCAATTACTGGAGACAATAATGAGAGGCCAATTAAAGCGATGAGTATAAGACTAATCTTTTTCACTTCTCCCACCTCCTATCTTTTTTCCAAACTCTAACTGGAGTATTGCAGGGGTAACGAGATAAGCAGATAACATTGAGGCAAAGATTCCCACGGCCAAAACCTTCCCAAAGTCGTGAATTGCGGTAAGGTCAGCGGAAAGTAATGCCAAAAATCCTCCCGCTGTGGTGAGGGCCCCCACAAGGATTGATGGGCCTACGCTCTCCATTGTAGTAATTATTGGAGTCTTGTTTCCTTCTCTAAATTCTTCCATGAACCTGTGGGTAATGTGCATCCCATAGTCAACTCCCAACCCAACTATCATCGAAACAACTCCAGCCAAAGTTTGAGTAAACGGGATCCCAGTGAGTCCCATATATCCAATGGTCCATAGAGCCCCCAGGAACATGGGCATTATCATAGCTATTGAGACTGAAGGTTTTCTAAACAAAATGAATACGACAAGGACAACTATTACCGTTCCGATTGTGGAAATTCTGCTGAGCTCGCTGTTCACTAAATTGTTTAAGACGTAGTTTAGATAAGCCTCTCCAGCTAAGCTTATTTCCGTTCCTGGGGGGAAATCGCTCATCTTAATTTCTTCTTCAAAGTATCTCATTATTCTATCGAAATCTTCTTGGGTAACACCCATGAAGTTCCCTTTAAACTTTATTATTGTCATTCTATAATCGGGAAAAACTAAGTTGGAGTCTTTGAGAGCCTCTTTTATTAGCTCCTTGCTATTGGGTATATATCCGTATTTTTCTATAACTTCATCGGCAATACTCTCGCTTTCAAATACATTGTTATAGTATGAATCGGCCTCGACTGCTCTTTCAAACCTTAGAATTGCCCTAACGATTTCTGGTTCCCTAACGTCGTCTGCTCTGACGAGAATATCGATTTCATCTTGGCCCCCAAATTCTGATCTTATGTCAGTTAAAGCCTCAATCTCAGGAATTCCCCTGGGAATCATCTTTTCCAGCCTAACTTCCGTTGTAACCTGACTTAATCCATATATAGAAACTACTGAGATCATAAAAGCTACTATTAAAGCTCCTATTGGGAATTTCTTTATCCCCCATCCCCATTTTCTAAATAACCCTGTTAACTTACTTTCACTACTTGAAATACTTGTCTTAATTTCTTTCTTAAACAACAAGCTTCTAATTTCCTCCTCTAAGATCGCGAGGGATGGAGTTATTATTACTGCATTTATTGCTGCCAACCCAAGTCCCATGGTTAGAGTTACGCTCAACATCTTTAGTGATGGAAGAATTGAGATCGATAAGGCCAAAAACCCAGCAATAGTTGTTAAAGCAGCTCCCAGGAGAGCCTTCCCAGTTTCAGCAATAGCTTCCTCAGCCGCCTCTTCTGGGGATCTCCCCCTGTTCCTCTCTTCATAGTATCTGTTGGTGATGTGAACTCCATAGTCTATTCCCATTCCTATTATCATTGCCCCAACAGTACTAGTTGCAATATCAAGGGGGATTCCTAAAAGTCCCATGAACCCTAGGGTCATGACAACACCGAATATCAGTGGAATTAGTGGTATGAACATTCTCACCGGTGATTTGTAAAAGTACAGGAGGAGAAATACAACAATTGCCCCAGCTACTGCCATTGTCTTATTCATGTCACTTTGGAGCATTTGAAGTATTCTATAAGTTATTCCCAGGTCGCCAGTTAGAATAGCCTTTACGCCATCAGGAAAGTTGCTTTTCTCTATGTCTGAATTTATCTCATTGTAAACTCTAACTAACGTTTCCTGATTTCTTTCTCTGTTGATTTCAACTATGACGAGAGTTGAAGAATAGTCACCACTAATCAAACCGTTCTTTGCTTCTGGAGGTAAGAAGTTGAGAACGAAGTTCACTTCCTCGATACTCCTGGGCAGTCTTCCTAAAATCTGAACACAGAGGTCGGCTATGCTGAATGTGCTGGTAACGTATTCCCTCTCCTTTAATCTTTGCTCTAAATTGTATATGGCCTCTATAACCCTGGGATCCCTAACATCTACAACAGATTTCGTACTCTCAATCTTGACATATATTAGGGCTGAACTTCCTGCATTAAACTCGTTTTGAAGGGCGAAATAATCTTTAACTGCCTCTAAATCCTCGGGAAGTTGCTTAGATAAATCACTTTCAAACCTTAGCTGAGTTAATCCATAACCAGATAGCACTAAGAGGAACATCGCTATTACTGCAAGAGCATGCCTGTAGACAACTATTATTTCAGCTATTTTCCTCAACATGTTTCTCACCGAACTTTCGGAATTTTCCGAAAGTTTTATATTTTAGGAATCTTAAAAACATTGCGGTGAGAGCATGGGTATTGAGGAGGCTAAGAAGATAATCTTGGAGCTATATGCAAACACCGCTAGAAGGCTTGGACAGAGTGAGCTAATTGGTTATATTTATGGGGCCTTATTTTTCTCAGAAGACCCCCTTAGCCTGGGAGATATCTCTGAATTGACGGGATATTCTCTCTCCCACGTGAGCTCAGCAATGAAAGTTTTGGAGAGCGTTGGTCTCGTTAGGAGAATTAAGAAACCGGGAGATAGGAAGGTGTATTTTGTTGCAACTAAAACGTTCAGTGAGTGGAGAAGTTCGGCATTCTATGATAACATTATGGATAATATAAGAGAAACTAGGGAGAAGCTTCTGGAAGCCCTAAAAGAGTTGGAAGGAGAGGAAAGTGAAGAAGCTGAGAAACTTAGACAAAAAATAAACATGGCCCTTAGGAGGAACGAAATTAGTGAAAAGCTCCTCTCACTGATAATGAAGTTTGACTCTGAAGAAGAGCTCTTGGAGACTCTGGAGGAGTGCTTAAAAAAGAGAAAATGAGATCAGCCAGGAATCCGGTCATCATGCCCTCAGTATCGGATGGCGCTCATCATTCAAAATAAGCTCATCTCATGTCTTTAAAGCATTTTTCATGAATTCAACTATGTCATCAATTTTCACTTCGTTCTGCTCTCCACTCTCCATATCCCTAACAGTAACGACTCCCCTTTCCAAGTCTTTTTCTCCAACAATGATTGTCTTCTTCACCCCTACTTTGTTTGCATAGTCCATTGCCTTTTTGAGCTTCCTTCCCATCAGCTCAATCTCCGTTTTAATTCCTGATTTTCTTAAGCTCGTTGCTATTCTTATGGCAACTTTTTTCATCCTTTCTCCAATTGGGACAACATATACGTCAGGAGCAATTTGGACTTCAGGAATGAGGCCTTTTGCTTCCAATATTGGGATTAACCTTTCAATTCCTATTGCAAAGCCCGTTGCTGGCGTTGGTTTTCCTCCAAACACTTCAATGAGGTTGTCGTATCTTCCTCCTCCACCAATTGAGCCAATTCCAAGATCGTTTGGAGCTATGGCCTCGAAAACTATACTAGTGTAGTAGTCGAATCCGCGCGCTATTCCTAAATCTATCCTTATCCAGTCTTTAACTTCGTAAGCCTCTAGAAGATCTATGAGTGCGTACAGCCTATTGATCTCGTTCTTTGCAACTTCACTTGTAAATAATTCTTCAGCTAGTGGAAGAACTTCATCTGGTTTCCCCTTTATGTTGATTAACTCTAAAACTTTCTCTATTCCATTCTTATCTAATCCAAATTCCTTTAAGGCATTAATGAAGTCCTCTTGAGGAAGTTTGTCTTTCTTGTCTATTATCCTCATGAGCCCAATATCGTCCTTAACACCAAGCATTTTCGCGAATTCATCGAGCAAAATCCTATCCCCTATGTTTACTGTGAACTCTCTTAGTCCAGTTGCCAAATAACTCTCCACGAAGAGTGCAATTACCTCAGCATCAGCCTCGACCTTATCGCTTCCTATTAGCTCAACCCCAGCCTGCCAGAATTCCCTATACCTCCCACTTTGGGGCTCTTCATACCTAAACATATTTGCTATGTAATACCACTTTATTGGCTTTGGGGCGGTCTGGAACATATTAACATATAGCCTGGCAACGCTTGACGTCATGTCGGGCCTTAGTGAGACATCTCTTCCTCCCTTGTCTTTGAACGCGTAGAGCTGTTTAACAACTTCTTCTCCACTTCTAAGCTCAAAGAGCTTTGTATATTCCATGGTTGGAGTTAAAACCTCTTTAAAGCCATAAGTTTCAAATCTTTCTCGTATTCTCTCAAAAACCCATCTTCTTTTGACCATCTCCTCTGGCAAAAAGTCTCTTGTTCCCTTTACTCTTTCAATCATTGTTCTCTCCCATTCCTTTACGCTCGAAAGCTTTAATAAATGCTTTTCGGTTTGGCCAAAAAGTTTTATACTTGTAAAATTTTGTATTTACATGGTGGTTTCTATGGGAAAGCTTGATTGGATTAGGGAAGAACTTGAGGAACTTAAGAAGAAGGGGCTTTACGTGACAATTAGAGTTCTTCAAAGTGCCCAGGGCCCCTGGGTTATTGTGAATGGAAAGAAAGTTCTGAACATGTGTTCTAACAACTACCTAGGCTTAGCTGCACACCCCAAGATTAAAGAGGCTGCCATAAGAGCCATACTCGACTATGGAGTTGGTGCTGGTGCCGTTAGAACCATAGCTGGAACTATGGATCTCCACGTGGAGCTTGAAGAAAAATTGGCTAAGTTCAAGAAGAGAGAGGCAGCAATACTCTTCCAGAGCGGTTACAACGCTAACCTTGGAGCTATAAGTGCCCTCCTAAGAAAGGGTGAGGACGGTGTATTCTTAAGTGAAGAGCTAAACCACGCAAGTATTATAGATGGAATGAGACTGAGTGGAGCTCCTAAGGTTATTTACAAACACTTGGATATGGAGGACCTTAAGAAGAAGTTAGAGGAGAACAAGGACAAGAAGAAGAAAATCATTGTTACAGATGGAGTATTCTCAATGGACGGTGACCTAGCTCCGCTTCCAGAGATAGTCGAGCTCGCTGAGCAGTACGATGCAATAGTTTACGTTGACGATGCCCACGGTGAGGGTGTCCTGGGAAGCCACGGAAGGGGAATTGTAGACCACTTCAACCTACACGATAAAGTTGACTTTGAGATGGGTACACTAAGTAAGGCCTTTGGTGTTATAGGAGGTTATGTAGCTGGTCCAGAGGAGGCAATTGAATACCTCAAGCAGAGGGCTAGGCCATTCCTATTCTCAAGTGCTCCAAATCCACCCGACGTCGCTGCAGCAATAGCTGCAGTTGAGATACTCCAGAAGAGTGACGATTTGGTTAAGAAGTTGTGGGACAACACCCACTTCCTCCAGAAGGGACTTAGGGACCTTGGCTATGATTTAGGAAACACAAAGCACCCAATTACCCCAGTAATGTTATACGATGAGAAACTTGCCCAGGAATTCTCAAGGAGATTATTCGAGGAGTACAACATCTTTGCCCAGGCAATAGTTTATCCAACAGTCCCCCTGGGAACAGCTAGAATAAGGCTTGAGCCCTCAGCAGCCCACACTAAGGAAGACCTCAAGTTAGTGATTGATGCATTCGAGGATCTTGGAAGGAAGACTGGCTTCCTGAAGTGAGTTTAGTAGGTAACACGCTCTGATAAAAGTTGACTTATTTCCCCTTCTTTTTTGTTTTAACGGCTCGTTCGTCTTTGTTTTTTAGTTTTGAGGGGTTATGGGTTGTTGAAGTGTTTTTGTGTTTTTTGTGTGGTTTTTTGTTTTTTTGTTTACCCTTTTAGTGGTAATTTTTTGTCGTTTGTATGCATTTTGTGTGGGGGCTTTAATCGGTT